>DATMBT010000480.1:0-2873 GCA_035559475.1 Gemmatimonadaceae bacterium | reverse complement strand
CGCTGGCCGCGACGTTGACCTCACTCGGGACAGCGCGGCTCGTCATGTGGGCCAGCGGGATACTGCTCGCCGTATCGGTGATCCTGATCGTGATGGGGCTGGGGAGATTCAAGCGCGGGAAGTTGACCCTGGACTGAGGTCTGGAGATCGGATGTCGGATGTCGGAGGTCGGTAAACTGCACGGCGAGTTTCGCTGCAGCTGGCCGGAACCCCGATTGCGTCCATGATTGCTGACCTGAAACCGTCCTAATCGGATGGGCAGTTGTCCGACCTCTGACATCTGACATCCGACATCCGACATCCGACCTCCGACATCCGTTTTATATTTCACGCCCCATGCCTGACCCCATCTACCTCGACCATTCCGCGACCACGCCGGTCCGGGCCGAAGTGCTGGAAGCCATGCTTCCCTTCTTTGGCTCGCGTTTCGGAAACCCCTCCAGCACGCATAAGTGGGGGCGCGACGCCCGTGTAGCCCTCGACGAAGCGCGCGAACGCCTGGCGCGTGCGCTCGGCGCCTCTGCGGACGAGATCTGCTTCACCTCCGGCGGAACCGAGGCGGACAACCTGGCCGTGATCGGCGCCTGGCGCTCACTGCGCCATGCCCGCCCCGCCCTCGTCAGCACACCGATCGAGCACAAGGCCGTGCTGGCCGCTGTGCACGAGGTCGAAGCCGAAGGCGGCACCACCCGGATCGTCGATGTCAACGCCATGGGCCTTGTCGATGCGGCGAGTTTTGACGACGCCGTGCGCGACGACACCGCGCTCTGTTCGGTGATGTGGGTGAACAATGAGGTCGGAACGGTCCAGGACATCGCGGCCCTCGTCGGCGTGGCGAAGTCGCGGGGCGCCCTGTTCCACACCGATGGCGTCCAGGCGTTAGGCAAGGTGGCGATCGACACGCGCACGCTGCCGGTCGATTACCTCTCCATTTCCGGGCACAAGGTCGGCGCCCCCAAGGGCATCGGTGCGCTCTTCGTGCGACGTGGCGCTCCCATCACGCCGCTGTTCTTCGGCGGCACGCAGGACCGCGGGCGCCGCCCCGGCACCGAAAACGTGGCGATGTCGATCGGCTTCGCCCGCGCGGTGGAGCTGGCGGTGGCAGAGCGCGAGGAGGAATGTGCGCGCCTCGAACGGATGCGCGATGCGCTCGAGACGGCGCTGCTCGCGAAGATCCCCGATGCGGTGATTCACGGTCGTGGTGCGCCGCGAGCGCCGCACATCCTGAACATCTCGGTACCGGGCACGGACAGTGAGTCGATGCTCATGGCGCTGGACCTCCAGGGCGTCGCCAGCTCCGCGGGTTCCGCCTGCCAGAGCGGAAGCATCGATCCCTCGCATGTGCTCACGGCGCTGCGCGTCCCGCACGAACTCGCGATTGCGTCGGTACGCTTCAGCCTCGGTTCACTCAACACCGACGCGCACGTCGCGCGCGTCGCCGAGCTGTTTCCAGCGCTGATCACCAAGGCCCGGCGTCTGTCGGGCCTCGTCACCGGCTGACGCCAGCGGATGATGCGTCGCGTGCTGGTGGCCATGTCTGGCGGGGTGGACTCGTCAGTCGCTGCGGCCTTGCTCGTCGAGCAGGGCTACGATGTGGTTGGCGCGACCATGAAGCTCACGTGCCACGGCGATGAGCTGCCCGACCGTCCGTGCTGCAGCCTGGACTCGGTGAACGACGCGCGTCGCGTCTGCGACCAGTTAGGCGTCCCGCACTACGTGCTCAACCTCGAGAAGGCGTTCGGGCGTGATGTCGTGGACGACTTCGTGCACGAGTATGCCCGCGGCCGAACACCCATTCCGTGCGTCCGCTGCAATACGTTCACGAAGTTCCGGGACCTGGTCGTGAAGGCGGACGCCATCGATGCGGAGCTGGTCGCCACCGGTCACTACGCGCGAGTCATCGACGGTCGCCTCCATCGTGGACTCGATCCCGCGAAGGACCAGTCGTATTTCCTCTGGGGGCTGCGCCGCGAAATTCTTTCGAGACTTCGCCTGCCCGTCGGTGGCCTCACCAAGGCGGAGACACGCCAGCGCGCCGCCCATCTCGGTCTCCAGCTCGTCGCGAACAAGGCAGAAAGCCAGGATATCTGCTTCGTGCCGGACGGCGATCATGTGAAAGTGATCGCGAGGCGATTGGGTGAAGACGACCCATCGCTGCAACCCGGTCCGTTCCTCCTCGCGAGCGGAGGCGTGGTTGGAAGTCATGACGGATTCGCCCGATACACCGTCGGTCAGCGCCGCGGCCTGCCCGGCGGCTTCAGTGAGCCGATGTTCGTAGTGGACATCGATCCCGAACAGCGGGCAGTGGTCATAGGGCCTCGCCAGGCACTGCTGGGAAAGACCGTTTTCGCCGGTGAGCTGAACTGGCTTGGCGCCCCGTTGACGCAGGGTGACGTGGTATTTGGCCAGATCCGGCATCGCGCACCGGCGACTCCGGCGACTGTCATCGCCGTCTCCGAGCAGCGGCTCGAGCTGGCGTTTTCGAGCCCGGTGTCCGCCATCAGCCCGGGTCAGTCACTGGTGCTGTATCGCGACAGCCAGGTAATCGGCGGTGGCGTGATCGACCGCTCCCCCAGATCACTGCCAGTCGCCGCCGCCTGAATCAGTCCAGGTCCAGCTGTGGCGGCTGTACCACGCGGAGTCACGCTTCCGGCGTCACCTGTCACCCCGGCGCACGGTTATTTGTGGCGGCTATGCAGCGGAGCTCGGCAAGGGGGCCGGTGCCAAATGGTTGCTACGTGCCAAGGTATGGTCGCATAAGAGCTTACGAGGTGCGCCGCTGAACAGTCGAGTTGGCCTGAAGCCTGCTTAATGCCCGAGCGGCCGTTCAGCTCTCGGCCAGCCCCTCGATCGCGAGCGTTCATGAAGCCCAC
>DATMBT010000479.1:0-9082 GCA_035559475.1 Gemmatimonadaceae bacterium | reverse complement strand
TTCGTTCCCGCCGGTGTGGTCGCTGTGCCAGTGCGTGTTGACCACAAAGCGCACCGGATTCGGCGTAAGCTCAGCGATGGCCGCCAGGATCTTCTTGGTCAGCGGCGCAAACTGGTCGTCGATCACGAACACGGCGTCGCTCCCGACGGAGACCCCGATGTTTCCACCGGCGCCTTGCAGCATGTACACGTTGGTCGTGATCGGGATGGTCCGCACCTGCACGGTGTCGAAATTGGTCTGCGCTGCGCAGGGGACGGCCAGGACCATCAGTAAGCCAGTGAGCTTTCTCATCAAGGTTTCTCCGAGTTCCAACGGATTCCGCTGGGATCCTGCATTTGCAGGTGATCCGACATCTGCCATCCGCCATCCGCCATCCTACTTCTTCTTCCCCGGCGCGCGCCTCAGCACCTTCCCCGGCCGCGCCGCCGTAAACGCACCGTTCTCCACCACCGGCACGCCGTTCACAATCACCCACGGAATGCCGACCGGGTAATGGTGTGGATCGGCGTACGTCCCGACATCACTCACCTGCTGCGCGTTGAAGATCGTCACGTCGGCCGCGCACCCTGCACGCAGGCAGCCGCGGTCCGTGAGCCCGAGCCGCGTCGCCGGCATCGACGTCATCTTCTTCACCGCCTCCTCGAGCGTCAGGACTTTCTGCTCACGCACGTACCTGCCTAACACGCGCGGAAACGTACCGTACGCGCGCGGGTGCGGGACGGCGTCGCCCAACCGGTTCAACCGGCCGTCGCTCGCAATCATGGTTTGTGGATGCGCCATGATTCGTTTCACGTCCTCCTCGTCAATCACGTGAAAGATCGTCGATGCGCCCCCTCGCACCACGGCGTCGATGACAACGGGCACCGCATTTTCGAGTGTCGGTTCGATATTCAGCCGAACGACGAGGTCGTACAACGTCTTGCCGTTCAGCGTGGAATCCCAGCTCACGCGCGAGAACTGCACTCGGCGCAGGTCTCCCCCGCCACGATCGTTGATCAGGAAGTCGAGCACGCCTTTTTCGATGCTGTCGTTCAGGAAAGGATCGGAAAGCCGGCGTTTGAACGCCGAGTCACCGCCAGCCAGCGCCCAGGGCGGAATGAGCACATCGAGCCCGGTTGAGCTGGCGGTATACGGGTACTGGTCGATCATCACGTCGGTCCCGGCGCGCCGCGCCGAGTCGACCATGGCGAGCGTGACGACGCTCTTTCCCCACATCTTCTGCCCGACGGCCTTGTGGTGGGTCAGGACTACGGGGATGTGTGCCCTGCGCCCGATCTCGAGCGCCTCACCGACGCCTTCAAACAGGCCGAGGCCTTCCTCACGCAGGTGCGAGGTGTAGATGCCACCCGAGTCAGCGGCCACCTGGGCGAGCGCGACGACTTCGTCGGTGTTGGAGTAGAAGCCCGGTATGTAGCGCAGTCCGGTACTGAGGCCAAACGCGCCCTCTCCCATCGAGCGGGCGACCATCGCCTGCATGCGCCGCAGCTCGTCAGGCGTCGGGGCGCGGTTCGCCGTCCCCATGACCGCCCGCCGGATGGTGTTGTGGCCGGTGAGGAACGCCACGTTCATGCCGAGCTTCAGCGCTTCGACGCGGGTGAGGTATTCCCCCATCGGGCTCGCGCCGCCGCCGTCCGGACCGCCTAACGCCAGCGTCACGCCCTGCCTGACGTGGGACTCCGCGTCCGGCATGGTGAGGATGGGTTCCAGGTGGGCGTGCAGGTCGATGAAGCCGGGCGCCACGATCAGTCCGGACGCGTTTATTCGGCGGCGACCTTGCGAGGCGTCGATCGGCGTGCGCGAAATCGCCGCGATGCGGCCCGCGGTGATGCCGACATCGGCACGGTAGGCGGGAGCCCCGGTCCCGTCGATCACCATGCCACCCGTGATCAGCAGGTCATACGTTTGCGCCTGCGCGGTCGCGGCGTTCAACGCGCACAGGAAGAGGAGCCAGGCGATACGCATAAGGGTACTCATTTCGGTGGCGTGAGTTTGCCGCCCGAAACCCAGGTTTCGTTGCCAACCGTCACGGTCGCATCAGGGAAGAAGTTCCAGCGCACGTAACCGCCGCCCACTCGACCCCCAAGCTCGGTGTTGTCGCCCAGCGAAAGGCGGACGACGCCGGCGCCATATCCATAATACGGGATCCATCGCTCACCCGACTCGGGAATGGCAAGCAGTGGATTGAAGCCCAGCGCGAACTCGCGAAATGCCCGGCCGCCGTCACCGGCCTGGTTCAGTTCACGTTCGACCGCGGCGTTCCCCGTCGTGGCGGTGAAGCCCGTGACCCGCCCGGACGCGAAGCGCATAACGAGTCCTTCGACGCGTTCGCCGCCCCACATCCCCGGCGGAAAGGCGATCTGGCCGTTCACCGATTCCTCGAGCGGTGCGACGCGAATGGCGCCGGGCGGGAGTTCGACCTCGCGGTCAATCAGGCTGCGACCCAGCCGGGCGCGCGCAGCGCTTGCGTCGCCGTCCTGTTTTGTGACCGGGCGGTCACCGACCCGGAACGTGATGTCCGTGCCTGCCGGCGTGGTCACGCGCACTGGCCCCGCGCGCACCGCCTGCTCGAATCGCGACTGCATCGCGCCAAGCGCGCGATAGTCCGTGTCACGCAGGACGCGCTGGTAGAACGCGCCTTTCTCCGCCGAGACTTCGAGGAGAGATCCGTCGAGCGCGTACGCGCCCTCCCAATGGAAGTGGATGGTGCGGCCTTTGCCGGTGCGCAGCACGTCCTGCATCGCAGCGTAGACCGGCGACTGCACCGTTGCGCCCGGCATCATGACCGCTAGATCGACAGAAGCCAGGTGAGTCGCGAGTCCAGCCCTGTCGGCGGGAGCACCTCGAACGAACTCCGTGACCCACGAGGGGTCGGACGCGCCTGTCGCGGCCAGCACGCCGAGGTCAATGGCACCCGCGGCGACCACCCGCCGCCGCATCGCAGACAACAACGCATCCGACCGTCCGCGCACCGCTACCAGGAGCACTCGTTCGCCGCGCGCCAACTGCATGCGCGAGACGAGCACGTTGGCGACCAGCGCAGTGTCGATGCCCTGCTGCGACTGAAGAGTCGCCGGAGTGGCAGAGATCATTGCCAGGATTAGTGGAAGAGCACGCATGACCTGAACTTGGCCCTGGACGTTGGTGTTGGACTTTGGTCTTTAGTCTTTGGTCTCTGACCTCTGACCTGTGGCTTGAACGTGCCTCATCGCGACCCGACTGTCCACAGCACCACTGGCGCTGGCGAATCGCGCTGGGGACCTTCCACGACCATGGTCATCGACTTCCTCCAGCACGACGCGCTTGCGGTGGCGGACCTTATCCGACGCAAGGAGATCTCACCCCGCGACGCCGTGCAGGCGTCCATCAACCGGATCGAGGCGCTCAACCCCCGGCTGAACGCGGTCGTCCACCAGATGTTCGACCGCGCGCTGGCGACGGCCAACAACGAGATCCCCGACGGGCCATTCCGCGGCGTGCCCTTTCTGCTCAAGGACCTCACCGCGCTGTACGAAGGGGAGCCGATCACCAGCGGGAGCCGGCTCTTCAAGGGTTGGGTCGCCCCGTACGACTCGGAGATGACGCGACGCTACAAGCGCGCTGGCCTGATTGTCGTGGGCAAGACCAATACGCCCGAGTTCGGGCTCGTGCCGTTCACCGAGTCCGAATTGTTAGGCATCTGTCGCAATCCCTGGAATCCCGCGGTCACGACCGGCGGCTCGTCAGGCGGGTCCGGCGCCGCGGTCGCCAGCGGCATGGTCCCCATGGCCGACGGCGGCGATGGCGGCGGGTCGCTCCGCATTCCGGCATCGTGTTGTGGCGTGTTTGGCCTGAAGCCAACGCGCGGTCGCACTCCAACCGGGCCAATGCAGGGTGAGTTATGGCGCGGCGCGACGGTGGAACACGTGATTACGCGCAGCGTTCGCGACTGCGCCGCCATGTTGGACGCCGTCGCCGGTCCTGATGTGGGCGCGCCGTATTATGCGCCCCCGCCGGCGCGCCCCTTCCTGCAGGAGGTCAAGACTCCGCCAGGCCGCCTTCGCATCGCATTCACCACCGACCCCATGCTCGGCCGCAGCGTCCACCCGGACTGCATTGCGGCAGTGAACGACGCCGCGAAACTCCTCGCATCCCTGGGACACGATGTGGTCGAGGACACACCCGTCATCGATCGGGAGTCGTTCAATCGGGCGTTCCTGACCGTGGTGTGCTGCGAAACGGCCGCGGAGCTTTATGAAGCAGCCACTGTGCTTCGTCGCCCCGTGAAACGCAGCGACGTCGAGGTAGCCACCTGGGCGCTGGCGCTCATTGGCCGGTCCATATCAGGCCCCGAATACACCAGGGCCGTGCGCTACCTGCAGCGCATGAGCCGGCGCATCGGCGAGTTCTTCGAGCGGTATAACGTGCACGTCTCGCCGGTCGTCGCCGGTCCGCCGTTCCCGCATGGCGCTCTTCAACCCCCCGGCGGCGAAAAAACGCTCATGTCGATACTCGGCGCCCTCCGTGCTTCGTCGGTGCTGAAGGCGTTAGGCGCCCTGGAGCGCGCCGCCGGCACGGTCTTCGAGTGGATGTCGTTCACCCCGATCGCCAACGCGACCGGGCAACCCGCGATGTCGGTACCGCTCTCGTGGAACCCCGACGGGCTGCCCATCGGCGTGCACGTGACGGGTCGTTATGCAGACGAGGCGACGCTATTTCGATTGGCGGCGGAGCTTGAACTCGCGGCTCCGTGGCGCGAGAAGAAACCGCCTGAACAGGAGGCAGGAAGCAGGAGACAGGAGGCAGGGAGTGACTGAGGGCCTGCGGCCCTCAAATTTCAACGTTTCGTTCCGTCCCTGCCTCCTGCTTCCTGCTTCCTGCCTCCTCGCAGTTCACGGATTGAAGAAGTACGTCGCCTTCACGAGGAAGGTGTTGACCGGGTGTGCGCGAAAGAGATCACGGTAGTCGCGCTGCAGCTCGAACGACCCGTTGTTCAGTCCATTCTGCGCCCGACCCTGCTGCCACACAAAGAAGAGCGTAGACCCCGGCCGATACTCCCAGCGCACGACAGCGTTCGAGTTGAACTGCTTCACGTTGAAACCGGGAGGCGAAGCCCCGCCGCCGTACGACGTGAAGCGATCGTCGTAGTCGTCCGCACGCGGCGCGCCCAGCTCACGCCAGTCGCTGAACGACCCCGCCGACATGAACGGCTGCCCATAGAACTGGAACGTGAGGAGCGGCGTCACCGTGAACGACGCGCGGGCCGTCATGGCGACGGTTGTCTGCGCCAGGCGCGCGAACGTGTAGTGCGTCGTATCGCTCAGGAAGTGGCCGTAGTTGGCGACCCACTGCTGGCTATCGGCGCGCTTGCTCCCTGCAAGGTTCAGCGACGTCGAGAAGCGCGAGGAGATCCGCAGGTCCGCACCCACGGAACCGCTACGCTCCCACGATCTTCCTCCATCGCCAGCGCTCACGGCCCACTGGAGTTGCGGGATCACCGAGCGCCGGCTGTCGCCATTCACGTTCACCTGGAAGAACTGTGACGGCTCCATGCGCAGCGCCGGGCCGCCGCGCGCGCACGACGTGCAGTAGTTCGTGTTGGGATTCGACAGGTTGTACGTGAGCGCCCAGCCCCAGTTGTTCAGCATGCTGAAGCTGGTGTGGAGCCTGACGTTGCTCCCGCTCGGAAGTCCACCACTCGTCCAGTGATTCTCGGTCTCGATCATGCTGAACGAGCTGCGATACCACGAGCCCGGACGAAGCGACCGGAGGTTGACGTTGTTCCGGATCGACTTGTCGTTGATGAGTGGAACGAGGCCGGCATCGTTCAACTCCATTTCCGGCGAGGCAAGCCTCACGAACGAGCTATAACGCAGCGCGCCACTGATCTTCTGGATGTTGAATGCCACCACGCCGCCCGACATGCTGGTCTTCGTCGAGTCGAACGGGACGTCGCCGTCAGGGCGCTGGTGCAGGTGAATTGAGCTCAGTTGCGTGCGCGCTATCGCCTGCTCGGAGCCCGTGACCATGACGCGGCCAGTGTATCCGCCAATTTCGTACTGGTTGTCGGCGAAGCGATGGTAGCCATCGACCACCGCCAGATACGCGCCCCGCCTCAGAAAATCGCGGCTGTCGTCATCGAGCGAGCGATTCACCACGGTCGAGATCAGGCCGATCGAGCTGCTTCCGCCGCGCAGGTCACGCGACACACGCGTGATGAGGTAGTTCGTCTGCGGCTCCACCGTCTTTCCCGTGACGCCAACCTCGCGCTGCGTTACCGCGTCGATGATTCCCAGGTTGAAGCCGCCGGCGAAACGGCCGGTGAGCTTTGCGGCACCAGCGATCGTCGTGAACAACGGGTCGTCGCCGTTCGCGCGAAGCTGCGGCGTGCGGCCAATGCGACGCGGATAGAAGATCCCCTGGCAAGGCTGGCACCGGAACATGCCGACGCCTTCCTGGAAGAAGGGCCGCCGTTCGTCGAAACGCACCTCGAACGCGCTCAGGTTGAGCACCGCCGGATCCGCTTCGACCTGCCCGAAGTCCGGGTTGATCGTGGCGTCGAGCGTGAGGTTCTCCTTGATCCCGTACTTGAAATCGAGCCCCATCGCCGCGCGTTGCGCCCGTCCCCAGCCGCCGGGTCCCTGCTCACTGTTGCTCTGAGTCGTTACGAACGGCAGGAGTTCCAGCTTTGACGAGCGACGAATGCCGCTGATTCCCTCGATCGTGCCGATCTGCGATGCAATTGCCTGACGAGAGTCGCGATAGGTCGGTGGCCACACGTCCTTCTGGTTCCGGCGCGGAATGTCACGCCAGACCGCGAACCCGAACTGGTGATCCGGCTGATCGTTGAAGCGCAGCTGGCTGAATGGCACCCGGAATTCAGCCGCCCAGCCCAGGGAATCCACCTGGGCGGCCACTTCCCACACGCCATCCCAGGCGCGGTCCATCTGGTTGTCGAGGAAGAGGTTTGCGTCTGTGCGAACGCCGGCGGGATTCACCGTGAGCACGACGCCGGTCCGGCGGTCGTGATAGGCGTCGATGACGAGGCCAATCAGGTCGGAGTTGGTCTCGACATCGCGCCGACTCAGGCGGCGGACGATGCTGTCGGGGTGAGGATCATGCGCGCGCACGAAAATGAAGAGGTTTCGCTCATCGTACACGACACGCACCGACGTTGGAAACAGCGGCAACCCGGCCTCCGTCGGCAACATCTGTATGAAGTCCTCGATCATGGGCGCTGAGTTCCAGACGGCATCGTCATCGCGACCATCGAGCACCGGCGCCTGCTCGACACGCACTGCGCGCGTGATGTTGCTCGCCGGCGTCGCGCGAATCAGAAGTCGGTCGCTGGGCGCAGGATCCTGTGCGCCGGCGCTCCCGGTACCGGCCACGACCATCAGGCATGAAAGCAAGAAAAGGCCGCGCTTTCCGCGGCTTTTTCCCTGACCTGTGACCTCTGACCTCTGACTTCTATTTGGCATCGAGAGCAAGAATAGTTTGCAGAAGTACATTCGCCCCATTCGCGACATCTTGCGGCTTGGTGAATTCCTTCGGTGAGTGACTGATCCCGCCAACACTCGGACAGAAGATCATGCCAGTTGGCGTGATCTCGGCCACATGCTGCGCGTCATGGCCCGCGCCGCTGGGCAGGTACTTCGTCGTCAGGCCGATTGACTTCGCGCTCGCCTCGATCGCTTGCTGCACGCTCCGCGTCATGATCGCCGGCTTCAGGTTGTGCGTTTGGGTGAACGAGAATGTCGTTCCGTTCTCGGCGCCGATCTTCTTCGCTTCGTCGATGCAGCGGTTGCCGAGCCGCTGGATCTTGGCGCCATCGAGGTCCCGGATCTCGAGCGTCGCCGTCACCTTCCCGGGAATGACGTTAGGCGCGTTGGGAACGACCGCGATCTTTCCAACCGTGCCGACCTGGCGCCCGGGCTCCGCCGTTACCACGCGATTCACCATCTGGATGAACTTCGACGCAGCCAGGAGCGCGTCCTTGCGCTTGTTCATCGGCGTGGTGCCGGCATGGTTGGAGAAGCCGTCGACGACCATCTCCCAACGACCGATGCCGACGATGCCTTCCACGACGCCGATGTTGATCCCGTCTTCCTCGAGCGTGCCGCCCTGCTCGATGTGGAGCTCGACGTACGCGGCGTAATCGCCCTTGCGCTTCAACGGCGCGGTGAGCCTGGTGGGATCGCCACCGAGGAATCGCATGCCATCCCGCCACGTCTTCCCGCTCGCCGCGACGAGATCGAGGTCCTTTTCGGTGAGATCACCGACCATGGCGCGGCTCCCGACCGTCCCGCCTTCCTCGTTCGAGAAGATCACGACTTCGATCGGGTGACGTGTCGTTATGCCTTTCTCACGGAATGTGCGTGCGACCTCAATGGACGACAGCACGCCGACATCGCCGTCGTAGTTGCCGCCATCGGGCACCGAATCGATGTGCGAGCCAAACAGGAGCGGCTTGAGCGACGGGTTGGATCCGGCCCGCTTCCCAATGATGTTGCCGGCGACGTCAATCGATGTCTCGAGGCCGGCCTCGCGCATCAGGCCCATCACGTACGTCCGGCCCTGCTTGTCGAACTCACTGTAGGCGACGCGACTCACACCACCGTACGGGTTCTTCCCGAATTCGGAGAGCGCCGTGAGATGCTGGTTGATGCGATCGCCGTTCACGCGAAGCGCAGCGTTCCCCTGCACGACTTCACCAAAGGCAGCGGCGCCGAGTCGCGAATTGCCAAGCGAAAGTGCGCCGACCGCGCCGGCCAGGCGGAACGAGAAATCGCGGCGATTCATGGGGAGGCCTCGGAAGCGGTACGCTGGGAGAACGTACAATCTCGCACCCGTTGCAGCCGCCACGACAGGTGTGTGCGCGCGCTAGAACCTTAAAAGAAAAGAATGCTCACGCGGAGCCGCGGAGACGCGGAGGTGGGGGGCGGCGCCGTTGGGGCTAAACCTGCAAATCCTCCGCGGCTCCGCGGCTCCGCGCGAACGATTCAGGGAGTGCTGGCTCCATGGGGCCAGCCATGCGCACGGGAAGAATTCCTACCGTTGCACTCTCACCACGAAGTCCCGTTCCATCGTGCCACGGATCCCAGCC
>DATMBT010000478.1:0-4385 GCA_035559475.1 Gemmatimonadaceae bacterium | reverse complement strand
GCGCGCGAGATAAAACGTGCCGTGCGTCTGGTATCCCGGGTCAGCGCCGCCGTACTCGTCATACCAACCCTCACGCGACTGTCTCGACAGGATGCGATCGATGAAATGGCGACTGCGGCGACGGAACACCGCGTCTCCAGTCAATACATGGATGTGCTCGAGCGCGGCGGCCGCGGCGGCAAGGTGATTCGACAGCACGCCATGTTGCTCGTCGTTGCGGCACAGCCACTGCCCGGAGCGCGACAACGTCTGCCTGACGAGCGCTTGCGTGGCAGGATCAATCCCGTCGCCAAGGAACCGCAGTGCCTCGGCCACGTAGAACGCGGTGAACGAGGTCGCCGCGAGGGACCGCTCGAATGGATAGGCCTCGTCGTGACTGCCATCGCTGTGTTGTTGCCTGGCCCAGAACCTGAGCCCCAGGTCGATCCAGGCGTGTAACGCGGTCGAACCGCTGAACTGGTTCTCTGCGTGTGGTGTCGCGTGCAGGTACGCGAGGACACACACCGACTCCTGGAAGCGCGCGCCGGGAAAGTCCGTGAATTTCCACGCCCAGTACGTGCGGTCGCCGCATCCCGCGGTCGGGCTCAGCGGATCACGATCGAGGAACCCAAGGGTGCGCGGTGCTTCGCCGACGATCAGGGACCAATACGGATCGTCGTCACGCGCGCGCATGGACGCCGTCATGGCGCGACCGGCATCCTCGACACGATACTCGACTCGATGGCGAACGTAGCCCGGGTCACCGCCAGCTGCGTCTCGATGTCGATCGGCATGCCTTGACCCGTCGACAGGCAGCGCACGAACTCGGCGACTTCCTCAGCGTGACCCTTCTGCTGGTTCATCGCACGCCGGCGCCGTCCGCGATTGTCGTCGTGCAACGTGAGTGTCCGGAAGTTGTCCAGGATGGCGGTGCGTCCCGCCGCGGCCACTTCGACACGTTCCTTGGCGACGCTCGTGTCGCCGCAGGCCACGTACTGGATGATGGCCACTGAGCCGTCGGCGAATGACACGGTCACCGAAACAGATTCCCGGTCGGGGACGCGCTCACCGGCGGCTGCAACCTGCTCCGCGAAGACCCGCACCGGCAGCGAGCCGGTAAGGAAGCAGGCGAAGTCGATGAAGTGACACACTTCGCCGACAATCCTGCCGCCGCCACTGACCGGATCGACCACCCAATTGTCGGCCGCCACGGCGCCGGCGTTGACTCGGTACAGGATGCTCTGTGGTGCGGAACCCTGCCTGACGAAGTCACGGGCTGCTACGGCAAGCGGGGAAAACCGCCGGTTGTAGCCGACGAGGAGACGTGGCGTTGATGCTGACGCGTTCAGCGCGTCGATCACGGTGTCGAGTCCGGCCGCGGTCGACGCCAGCGGCTTCTCGCAGAACACCGCTTTCCCCGCGCGCAGCGCCGCCGCCACCAGGTCGGCGTGCTGGTCGTGTCGCGTGGCGACGACGATCGTGTTGATGCGCTCATCGCCCAGGATTTCCATCGCGTCACTCGTAGCGAACTGCGCCCCGTAGCGTTCTGCCGGGCTTCGACTCGTCAGGCCGGAGACGGTGCACACGCCGACGAACTGCACATCCCGGTGCTTCCGGAATTCAGGAAGCAGGATGCCCTTCGCGAACTGGCCGGCCCCGATCACGCCGAGCCTGACGACGCTGTCCGCCGTTGGACGACCGGTGCGAAGGTGAATCGCTCGCGACGGCACCGCAACGTCATGGCCATTGGGGTACTCCAGCACGATGGCCAACGCGCGCTTGCCCTCCGCACCGGTGACTACCTCGTATGCTGCTTCGGCGTTGTCGATTTCGTACCGGTGCGTGATGAGCGGTGTCAGGTCTACCGCGCCCTGAGCCAGGAGCTCGAGAAACGCGCTCATGTTGCGACGCTCGGTCCAGCGCACGTACGGCAGAGGATAGTCGTGGCCGCGAACTTCGTAGGCGGGATCGTAGCGTCCCGGTCCGTACGAGCGGCTGACGCAGACTTCGATCTCCTTCTCGAAGAACGCCCGTCGATCGAGGTTGAGTGGCACGTCACCGACGCTGATCACGCGCCCACGGAGCCGCGACGCCTGCGCGGCGAGTTTGAGTGGAGCGTCTGTCTTCGCTGCCGCACAAATGAGGACGGCATCAACACCGTGTCCGCCGGTGGCTTCCTTGATCCGTGTCAGGAGGTCACGCGCATTCGTATCCGCGAGGCGCGCGCCTGATCGTTTCGCCAGCTCGACCTTCACCGGATCAGGGTCGAAGCCAATTACGGTGGCCCCGGCGGCGCGCGCGAGTTGCACCGAGATCTGCCCGACGAGCCCGAGTCCCAGTACGAGCACCGACTCGCCGAGCGAAAGATGCGCCAGCCGGAGTCCGTGCATCGCGATGGAGGCGATCGCGACGAAGGCAGCGCCATCGTCTGAAACGCCCTCGGGAATCGGCGTCGCCAGGTTCCGCGGGACGTAGTTCACTTCTGCGTGATTGGCGAAGCCGAGCCCCGCGCATGCGACGCGATCGCCCGCGCGCAACTCGGTAACGTCGCGACCAACCGCGATCACGCGGCCCGCGCACGAATATCCCAGCGGGATTGGCGACGCGAGCAGGTTCTTCACGACCTGGTAGGTGTTCCACAGGCCTTCCTGCTTCGCGCGGTTCAACACCTTCCTCGCCAGGTCCGGCCGATCCTGCGCCTTGCCGATGGGACCCTTCTTGGCCAGTGCGATGATCGAGCGTTCCGTGCCAAGGCTGATCACCGATCGCGTGACCTGCACCAGCACGCCGCCGTTCTGCAGCGTCGGTGGTGGCACGTCCCCGACACTCAGCGTGCCACTCTTCATGTCCTGCAGGACCGCTTTCATGAGGCGCGCCCCGCGGGTTCGGACAGCAGCACCTGTGTCGCGACGAGTGAGCAGCGCTCTTCGACCATGTTCAGCATGCGATGCATGCGCCGTTCCTTCGTCGCGGGTGACAGCATGGACAACGTATAGATCCTGCTTCCCCAGCCATGAAGGTCAGCGGCCGGCAGTGGATCAGCGAGGTCGGTGAGGTGAAGCAGGAACACGAATGGGTCAACCCGTGGTGACTGCATGGCACGATGAAGGCCCGCGCGAAAATAGCGCGTGCCCAGCAACAGACTGTACGAAGGGTGAAAAGGCCACGGCAAACCGTCGTACGGGGGCATGGCCAGTTCGCGCAACCCGCTTTCGCGCTCGAGGCTTTCGACCCTGGCATCCAGGGTGAGGGCTCCAGCCGGAGCTCGGGAGCCCCTGAAGGCCGAGGAATCGTAGCGGTATCCCGCCTCCGCTACCATGGAGAGTGTTTCCTGATCGAGGCGAAAGCCGGGCGCCCGGAAGCCTGTAATCCGTTTCCCGATCACCTGCTCGAGCGCGTCCCGGCTGTCGCGAAGCTCTTTTCGTCGTTCATCCGGCGCCAATGCCGTCAGGTGCCGGTGCGTCACAGTGTGGGACGCGATTTCGTGACCCTGCGCCGCGGCTTCGACGATCAGTGCTCGCTTCTCCGGGTCCGCCAGGTCTTCGGCGATCACGAAAAGGGTCGCCGTGATACGACGCTGGGCGAAGAACGCCATCGCGCGACGAAGTCCGGAGGCAAAGAGCGCATCCTTCGTGAACCTGGTCGTCCAGCCGTGCGCGCGATTGATGTGCGTCGCGCCATCGAGATCGACGTGAACGACCGCCGTGGGACGTTTCGTGACCACGTGGGTCAGCCGATCCACCGCGTGATCCGATGGCCAACGGGTTCAGCGACCAGCAACGGCGTCTTGCTCCAGAGCCGCCGAGCCAGTTTATAGCCGCCGAAATAATCGCCCGGTCTGGGCGCTTCGCCCTTGAAGGTGGCTACGAAGCTGTCGATCGGTTCCACGGTTCCGCCCCAACCGGACTTGTACGCCTTGAGCCCAGCGTCGCCGGCCCACGTCATGCCCATGCTGAACGTTGCGACACCTCGCGCCCGCGCGGCCTCGATACCGGCGTACGTCAGCGCTTTGCCAACAAAGTGCTCCCGGGACGTGGGCGTCATTGTTCCGGCAACGCCGCGCAGGAACGCGACACGCTGGTCGCCAAGAACCATCATCGATCCCAGCACCTCGCCCTGACGCCGTGCGACGACGATGTCCAATGCGCCGGCCAGGTGTCGTGACATGGCGTCAAACAACTTGCGACCGGCCTGCGGCGTACCGAGATCACGCATGTCACGCAGGTACATGGCCAGGTACAGCTTCATTCCCTCGACGGCAGGCACGTGCTCCACGACCACTCCTGCTTCGGAGGCGTAGCGCACTTCATGTCGGGTGGTCTTGCGGATCATTCCGACGGTGTGAGTGCGAAAATCGATGTTCGTTGCCAGCAGTCCGGTATCGACCCGCACGAGACCTTCGGCCT
>DATMBT010000477.1:0-2830 GCA_035559475.1 Gemmatimonadaceae bacterium | reverse complement strand
GTGGGGAAGGTCCGGCCGAAGACCTAGCGATTCGGTCCGAGTCCCATGGCGCCAGAGAAGTAGAGCGCGCCCAGGATGCCGCCAAGCAGCGCCAGCGTTTTGAGTGGATCCTTCTGTCGTACCTCTACCCGGCTGACCTGGTCGAACGACACCGTCAATCGCGTCCGGGCTTCGTTGTTCCTGACGCCAAACAGCGAGTCCGTCGCAACGACAAGGGTGAGAAACTCTACCGACTGACCGGTATTCAGTCGGACGCGCGAGAGGTCAGAAACCACGTTCGGCGGAGCTGGTGGCGTGGGCAAGGGGACATGCTTCCAACGAGTGCAAGCCGGGGCTCCGGCCAGGCACGCCATCAACGCGACCCGCTTCCATTGGTGCATCGTCACCTCCGGTGAGTGCAGATTGCAGAGCCCCTGGCAGATTGCAGAATGCAAAATGCAGAGTGCATAGCGAACCGCAACCTGCGTATCCAACCTTCATTCTGCATTCAGCATTCTTCATTCTGCACTCTGCATTTCCATGCCAGTCCTGACCCATCCCCTTCCTGACGTCACCGCCGCCAATGCGAGCGAGATCCTCGCGACGCACTGGGGAATTCACGGGATATTGCGTCCGCTCCCTGGGGAGCGCGAACGCAATTTTCACGTGTACACAGCAGACGGCCGCGAGTTCGTTCTCAAAGTTGCCTCCCCCCTCGAAGACGCCGGGGCGATCGACCTCCAGGTGGCAGCCCTGGCCCATATCGCGGACAAACTTCCTTCCGCGCCGGTCCCTCGCCTGGTCGCGTCGTCGGAGGGGAGCCGAGTGGTGCGTCAGGTTATTGGCGGGGAACTCCATGCGGCGCGGCTCCTTACGTGGCTCCCGGGACAGCCGATGGCCGAGGTATCACCGCACTCACCGGCGCTGCTCCGTGCCGTGGGGGGGTCGTTAGGTGCAGTAACCGGTGGACTGGCCTCGTTCGAACACCCAGCCGCGCGGCGGGGGCTCAAGTGGGACCTGGCCGCGTCGGACTGGATCGCCGACCATGTCCACCGCGTCACCGCTGGGTTGAGACGCGCAGAGGTCGAAAAGATCCTGGCCCGTTTCACCCGGGACGTGCGCCCTGCGCTCGCCGCGACGCGGTCCAGCGTGATTCACAACGACGCGAACGATTACAACCTGCTTGTCGCGCCGGACAGCGACGGCGCCCTGGCGCCGTCCGGTCTCATCGACTTCGGTGACCTGCTCCAGTCGCATCCGGCCTGCGACCTCGCCATCGCAATGGCATACGTGATGCTCGGCAAGCCTGATCCGCTGACCGCGGCAGCGCACGTCGTCCGCGGCTATCACGAAGCGTATCCGCTGACCGAAGGCGAAATCGCGCTGCTCTTCCCCCTGGCATGCACGCGACTCGCCGTGAGCCTGGTGAACTCGGCGCTCCAGGCCGAGTCCATGCCGGACAACGCGTACCTGCAGGTCAGCGCGTCGGCCGTGGGCGAGCTGCTCGACAAGCTCTCCGGAGTTCACGAGCGCTTCGCCGAATACCGGTTCCGCGACGCATGCGGTCTGGCTCCCTGCCCCTCATCGGTTCCGGTTTCGAAGTGGCTCGAGCGAAATGCCGGCGAGTTTGCGCCGTTGCTTGGCACGCGCGTGAAGGACAGCGAGGTCCACGTCCACGACTTCAGCGTCTCGAGTGGAACCATCGGTTCCATCGACGACTGGCGCGACCAGCACCGGTTCTCGAAGCTCGTTGACGAGGAACTTGCGACGTCGCGCGCGCGTGTCGGAATCGGCCGGTACGACGAAGTGCGCGCGATATACACGACGGACCTGTTTCGGCTCGAGGGGAACGACGGTCCCGAATGGCGCACGGTGCATATCGGCATCGACGTCGGCGCACCGGCAGGTACGGCGATTCACGCTCCACTGGACGGAACCGTCCACAGCCTGCGTGACAACGATGCGCCGGGCGATTACGGCCCAACGATCGTGCTCGAGCACTCGGCGACGGGTGATCGTCCGGTGTTCTGGACGCTCTACGGGCACCTGAGCCGGCCGACACTCGAGCGCTTCAAGCCCGGGCAGGCCGTGCGGGCGGGCGAACTCCTTGGCTGGCTCGGCGACGTCACCGAAAATGGCGGGTGGTGGCCGCATGTGCACGTGCAGGTCATCTGCGACCTGTTCGACCGGTCCGGCGACTTCCAGGGCGTAGCGCGACCTAACGAGCGCAATGTCATGCTCAGTGTCTGCCCCGACCCGTCGCCATTGCTTGGGCTCAACGCCGACGCGCGGGCGTCCGGGAAACAATCGGTCGCGGCACTGCTCGAGCGGCGCGCGAAGCTCATCGGGCCATCACTCAGTGTCTCGTACCGCCGGCCGCTGCACATCGTGCGCGGCGTCATGCAGCACCTCATCGATATCGATGGACGTCGCTACCTGGATGCCGTGAACAACGTGGCACACGTGGGCCATGCGCATCCGGATGTGGTGCGCGCCGGACAACGGCAGATGGCGGCGCTCAACACGAATACGCGCTACCTGCACGAAGCCATTCTCGAATATGCCGAGCGCCTGACGGCTACGCTGCCTGAGCCGCTGCGGGTGTGCTACTTCGTGAACTCGGGGAGCGAGGCGAACGAGCTGGCGATCCGGATGGCTCGCGCGTATTCGGGCGAGCGCGACCTGGTCGTGCTGGAATCCGGATACCATGGCAACACGTCCACGCTGGTTGACGTGAGTCCGTACAAGTACGACGGGCCGGGTGGCGCGGGCGCGCCATCCTGGGTGCATGCCGTGCCGATGCCTGACACCTATCGCGGCGCCTTCCGCGAGGACGAACCACACGCCGGCC
>DATMBT010000476.1:0-3778 GCA_035559475.1 Gemmatimonadaceae bacterium | reverse complement strand
GGCCCCATTGGTGGCGGCCAGACCCACCGACACGGGTTCGGCGGCTCGTCGTCCCCGCAGGCTGTTCAGGCACTCATTCTTCAGAATCCGAAACAGCCAATTGAAGAAGCGCTGCTCCGGATTGAAGCTGTCCAGATGCTCGTAGGCTTTGATGAACGCCGTCTGCGTGGCGTCCCTCGCGTCCTCGTAGTTGCCAAGCATCCGGAGCGCGACGTTGAACAACCCCTTCTGATACCGGCTGACGATCGCCTCATACGCGTTGTGTTCGCCCGCCAGGCAACGCGCGACGACCGCCGCATCATCCGTGTCAACCATCAAATACACCGCAGGACCGGGAAAGTTGGAAAGTCGGTAAGCTTATCGCGCTTGGGCTGTCTGGTCACCGGGGGCACAGGGACACGTCAATGAGCGGGGAATCGGGGGTTGTCTGGTTTCTGCGGACCTCCGGCGAGGAACTGGGGGCGGTGCGGGTGATCATCGTGGAGGGACGAGTGTCTCACGCCACGGCCGCGGAACTGGCTCATGTTCTCGCTCACCGCACCGCCAACGGTCTCCGGTCGATTGTCGTCGATCTGTCCGGCGTTGATTACATCAGCGGTGCCGGACTGCGGGTGTTCGAGAAGACCGCCGCCCTTCTCAAGCAGGTGAACGTCGACCTGCTTGTGTGCGGGCTTCAGCCGGCCGTGCAAGCCGCCTTCGACCTTGCCGGCCCGATTCCAAACCTTGCCGTGGCACCATCCAGGGATGCCGCGCTTCTTCAGTGTCAGCAACCGCCGCGTGACGATGACTAGGTTGCGACCTGGGTCAGCGCGCTCTTTCGCGCATCTGCCGCGAATTCCCGTAGCCGCTGGTTGAAGGCCACAGGCTGATCCCAGAACGACGCGTGACCGACGTCGCGCGTCCAGTGCGCCTGGGCGTGGGGTATCGCGGCGAGATGTTGTGCCGCTGCTGCCGGTTTCACGATGGTTTCTGCGTCGCTGTGTGTGATCAGCACCGGCTTGCGGACCGTCGGCAGCAGATCGTCGTTGTCGAACGCACGGGCGAACATCCCCTGTCGAACGTACGGCGGCACATGCGCGTTCCAGCCCAGGGCCAGGTAGCGCTCTTCGGGTGTCAGGTCCGACTCGAACGCAAGGTCCAGCAGCGCCTCGAGTGCACGAACACTTTCCTCGGCGTCCGTCGACAGCAGACCAGGCACATTGCCCAGGAACTCGGCTGTCAGCACCGAGAGGGCCGCTTCGCTTCCCAGTTTGCTGATGCCACCAACGAAGTGAATGCCACCGATCGCCCGTTCGCCGTAGTGGCGGAGGTAGTCGAGGATGAGGAGGGGGCCGTAGGACCAACCGGTCAGGATGGCCTGCTCGAGATCCAGCGCCTGAATGACCGCATGGACATCGTCCGCCCAGAGTCTCGAGTCGGTGTAGGCGTCGCGAGGCTTGTCGGACAGCCCGTGACCTCTGAGATCCATCGCGACGAGCCGATGGTCCTTTGCGAGATCGGAATTCAGTTGACGGCCCCAGCAGAGGCCGCACTGCGAGAAGCCGTGAATGAAGAGGATTGGTGTGCCCTGCGGGTTACCGGTTTCGAGTACGTGCAGCCGCGTGCCGCCACCGCCGACGACGTAGTGACTCGTCATGGACGCCCCCTTTGAAGCCCAGAACCTTACGCCGCTGGGAGGACGTTTTCAAGAACGTTCCGCAACTGCGGATGAGTTAAAGGATGGCGTCGAGGAAGCTCGATCCGACGTTCACGCAGTCGAAAACATGGAGGCCGAGCCGCGACGCCAGGTCGATACACACGTCCGTACCGCGGACACTGTTGCCGAAGCGATCGAGGCGCGGTGAGTAGGTGCCGATGCCCAGCTGACGGTTGACCACCGCCATCACGCCGCCCGCGACTCCACTTTTCGCCGGTACGCCCACGCGATACGCCCACTGACCCGAGTAGTCGTACATCCCGCACGTGAACATGATCGAGAGCAGGTCCTTGACGTAGGCAATCGAGAACGCACTTCGCCCGGTGATCGGATGGCAGCCCATGTTCGCGAGCGTCGCCCCCATCATCGCCAGGTCGCGGGAGGTGACCTGGATGGCACACTGCCGGAAATAGACGTCGAGCGCCGCTTCCGCCTCGTCGTGAACGACCCCGAAGTTGAGGAGCAGGTGGGCGATGGCGCGATTCCGATGTCCAGTGCGGCGCTCCGACTCGTAGACGTCCTCGTCAACCGTCAGCTGCCGGCCGGCGATCGTGCTGAAGCGCTCGAGCAGGTAGTCGAACGTGGCATCGCCATACCGGGCGTGCAGCAGCGCCGTCACGGTGATGGCTCCCGTGTTAATCATCGGGTTGAACGGACGGTTGGTCAGGCCGTGAAGCTCGATCGAGTTGAACGCGTCGCCGCTCGGCTCGACCCCGACGTGCTGAAGCACTTTGCCGGCGCCGAATTCATCCAGCGCCAGGCCGTAGGTGAACGGCTTGGAGATCGACTGGATGGTAAAGAGACGGTCGCAGTCGCCGGCCTCGAAAACCTGGCCGCTGCTGGTGACCACACACAGTCCGAATTCCTCCGGATTGACCTTGCTCAACTCGGGGATGTACGTCGCGACGTGGCCGTCGCTGTTCCCCCGATGCTTGTCGTACAGATCAGAGAGAAGGGCTTGCACAGTGTGGGGAGCGGTCTCGGGCATCCAGTACCCGCTCGCAAGCCGCATTCCTGATGGGCTTGCGAGGGGCTCTCTGTTTAACTCCTGTCGTGCCAGCAGGTTAGGTGTTGCGACGATGATGTCGACACGCCGGGTGAAAGAGACAACAGTGTCGACGCATCGAAGATCGGCGACTGTTCTGTAGGAACCTGGCGATCTCCTATTTCTTCGCGCTGTACAGCAGCCCGGTGTACTGCATCTCCTCCCACGTTTGATCGCCCCAGCGCACCGCCTTCGTCGGATCCGGGTTCGATCGGTTGGCGGGTGAGTTGTCGTACCACGCCGACGAGAGGATACGGGAACCCTTCGGGATCTCGAGCGGCTCCTTAAACATGTAGTAGGTCTGCCAATTGAAGTCGTATTTTGGGACCGAGAGCAGCGGCTTCATCGTCCCGTCAGGCAGTGCGAGCGTGTAGCTCCAGCGCTTGCCGCGCACGTGTGTGTGCGGAAAGATGCCCCACAGGACGGCGTCCTGCGCAAAGCCCACCGAGGCGTCCACGCGGTGATCGGCGGCTCCGGCTGGAATCGTGAACAGGGTGTTGATGAACTGCGACGCTTCGATTTCCGCTGTGGGCGGCTCTTTCGCGAAAATGATTCCGACCTTCGAGCGGTCGGTGCCTGCGGTGCCGTTGGAGGTGTAGTGCATCTGCAGCATCAGCGTGCCTCCGGGCGGCAGGCGCATCGCCGTGCCGGGTCGAAACACCTGCGGCGCAGTACCCGGAGCGTAGGTGGCGATCAGGCGCCGGACGTTGCCGGGGCCGCCGCGCCCACCGCCAGCCGCGCCGCCGCGACCGCCAAGGCCGGTATCCAGCACCCGTGACAAGGCGTTATCTGTCGAGGCCGGCGCCGGATAGTAGACGAGCACGTGATGGACGAGCGCCCGATTGCCTGGACGCACTTCGATCGCCTGCACCCACTTGGTTTCAGTGAAGTTCGTCGGAATAGTGAAGTACTGGTATTGGATCGTTCCCGACGCGGGAACGGCGTAGTCTTCCGCCATCTGGAACACCGCGTCGGGCGTGCCGATGCTCCAGCCGTCCGCGAACGTCGGTGCTGCCGGCAGATCCTTCGGGTCGCCT
>DATMBT010000475.1:0-5173 GCA_035559475.1 Gemmatimonadaceae bacterium | reverse complement strand
CGCTGATCGGGATGTACGACCACGAGTAGCCAAGCACCGAGAACGTGTACCAATCCACGCCGGCCCGAATACCCAGAAGGCCATTGTTCATTTCGGGCAGGGTCTTGATGATCTTCTCGTAGCGGCCGCCCAGGGCGATGCTCGCTTCGCCGATTCCACCGATACCAAGCACGCCCGCGATGTCGCTGTAGCCCTTCGCGATGCCACCCTGTGCGCGGACTACGCCACTCGAAATGGCCAGCAGTCCCAGTGCGGCGATTGCGGTCGGAAGTCGTTTGAACACCCTCATCGGCAGCTCCTTCCGCCAACGTGATGCCGCGCTCCCCCTCTGGGTGACGCGGGTGACGGCGTCGGCGATACAGCCGTCACGTGCGAAGAAGCCGGACGAATCTCCGTCCGGCTCGCTTCAATACCGCTTCCCTTTGCGCAGGAAACCCGGAAAAACCGTCAGGCGCCTTACTGGACGCGTTTGACCATCGTCCCAGCCGGGATCTGGGTGGTTGGCTCCACCCCGTTGATCAACGCGACCTGCGCGACAGGGATCTTCGAGGGATAAGACTGATTGAACTCGGTAATGGTCATGCTCCTGGGCAGGCGGACCAGGTGAACGCGGACCGGTTGCACTGCCAGCGCGGCCGCATCGGTCAGCCGACGGAATGACCCGAGGGACTGCGAAAAGGCTCCCCGATAGTTGCCGTACATCTGGGAAGGCGTGTAGGCCATGATGCGGTAGGTCTGCGCGTCGAGCGAGATGTAGGCGACGTTCCCCGTTACAGTCCCCTGCTGCGTTTGCGCGGTGAATGCCGCGCTGGACGCCTGCAAGCCGTTGATCGGGCTCGAAGACGTGCCCTGGGCCTGAACGCCCTGCTGAGAAAGGAACTGTGAGAGACCCTGGCTCGGCGTGGTGTTGCCCGCCAGTTCGAGGGCCATCATGGCGTCCTGCTGCGCACTCACGCCGATAACCGCTGTCATCGTGTTCTGCGTCTTCCATCCCGAGGGGAAGTCGAGCTGGAACTTCAGGTCCGGATGAAGGAACTGCGATTGCCGGAAGAATCCCTGCCGCGGGTTCTCGCCGAAAATGATGCCGTCGGTGTGCTGCAGGAACGCGTCGCGCTCGACTTTCAGTCCAGCGGGAAGAGTCGTCGCTGCGATCCGTTGCATGGTGGCCTGCACGCGATTGCCTGGATCCGGGTGAGTCGAGAGCCATTCCGGCACGCGGCCCTCACCTTCGCTGCCCGCTCCCATCCGCTCCAGTGTCCGGAACATCGCGGCCATCTCGTTTGGGTCGTACCCAGCTTTCGTCATGTACCGAAAACCAAGTTCGTCCGACTGCTTTTCGTCGTCGCGACCGAATTTCAGGAACAGGACTCCCAGACCCTGGGCGGCCAGTTCTCCGAATTGCGCGAGCCCGGGCTTCGCGATGGTCGCGGCGATGATGCCGATCTGTCCGAGCTGTGCCTGCGACATCTGCGCCACCGAATGTTTCGCGGTGATGTGCCCGATCTCGTGACCGAGCACTGACACGAGCTGCGCCTCGGAGTTCATGTGCGACAGGATGCCGCGCGTGATGAACACGGGACCACCGGGGAGCGCGAACGCGTTCACCATCGGGTCGTCGATGACGCTGATGCTCCACGGCAGGTTTGGTCGTTCGGACGTGCGGGCCATCGAGAGTCCAAGGCCCGACACATATCGCTGCACGGCGCTGTCGGGCACGAGACCAATGGAAGCGATGACCTGGTCCCTCGCCTCCTGGCCCATCTGGATCTCCTGCCCCTCCGAAATGAGCGCAAGCTCTCTTTTGCCGGTGACCGGGTTGGTCGCGCAGGTCGCGAGGGTCAACGTCGTCGCGGCCGGGAGGAGCGCGCGGCCCGCAGTCCGGAACCAGCTGGTTGTGTGAGTCATGGAGTTTTGAGTCGATCTGTTTCTGGATGCAGGGAATCTTCCTAACACTGTGAAGAAGTTCTACGTTGGCGCCCGGCTATCTGACATCCGACCTCCGACATCCGACCTCCCGCCATGTCAGTCAAGACTCGCCTGTCCATCATGATGTTCCTCCAGTACTTCATCTGGGGCGCCTGGTTTGTGACTATGGGGACGTACCTCGGACAGACGCTTCGGTTCACTGATGGCCAGGTTGGGCTCGCCTACGGGGCTACGGCCATCGCCGCGCTCGTCTCCCCGTTTTTCATCGGCATCGTCGCTGACCGCTTCTTCGCCACGGAAAGGCTGCTCGCCATCCTGCACCTCGTGGGTGCCGTGGTTATGTGGCTCCTGTCATCGCAGGTCACCTTCGGGTCGTTCTACCCCATACTGATCCTGTATGCACTGTGCTACATGCCAACGCTGAGCCTGACGAACTCTATCTCGTTCCACCATGTTCGAGATCCGGCGCGCGACTTCCCGATTATTCGGGTGCTGGGCACAATCGGTTGGATCGCCGCCGGCATCGTGATTGGTCGCGTACTCCACGCCGAGCAACTCGCGACCCCGATGCGGGTGGCCGCCGGGGCGTCGGTTGTCCTGGGCCTTTTCGCGCTTCAGCTGCCGCACACGCCCCCGCGCGCGGCTGGTGCGCCCTTCAGTGCACGCGACGCCCTTGGCCTGGACGCATTGCAGCTCATGGCGCGCCCGGACTTCGCGACGTTTGTCCTGGGTTCGTTCCTGCTCTGCATCCCGCTGCAGTTCTACTACGCGTTCGGCAATCCTTTCCTCAGCGAGATCGGCGTCCCTGACCCGGCGTTCGTCCAGACGTTCGGGCAGATGTCCGAGATCGGCTTCATGCTCCTGCTGCCGTTTGCGCTGAAGCGTTTTGGCATCAAGGTCATCATGCTTGTGGGCATGCTGGCGTGGGCGCTGCGGTATTTCGCGTTCGGCGCCGGGGACGCGCAGGCCGGGATGTGGTTGATCTACGCAGGCATCCTGCTCCACGGCGTGTGTTACGACTTCTTCTTTGTCGCCGGTCAGATCTACACTGATCAAGCGGCGGGACCGAAGATCCGCGCCGCCGCCCAGGGGTTCATCAACTTCATCACGAACGGCGTGGGATACTTCATCGGCGCGTTTGTGTCAGGACGCGTAGTTGGACGCTACGTGAACGCCAGCTGCACCGATGCCGCGGCCGCGGCGGGCGAATGTACCAAGCACGATTGGCGTGTCATCTGGCACGTGCCGGCGTTAGGCGCTCTGGCCGTCCTCGTACTCTTCCTGCTGTTGTTCAGGCCGAAGCCGGTGCCGGATTCACGGCCGGTGGTCCGCTGAAGTCCAGGGCCAGCGAGGTTCCCTGATCAGAAAGGCTTTGAACGCCGAGGACGCAGTGGTCGCAGAGGAGTCCTCGGCGTTCTTCACGTCCTCTCCGTTGAATGCTTTCGCGGAACTGTCCTTTCACTGGCTGGCGCGCTCGATCAACCGTTTCAGCTCAGTCAGCTCGGGCAAACCTGGATCAGCCGCGTGCCAGTTCGCCTTGAGTTCACCGAACGCCTTGCGCGCCGCGGCGGTGTCCCCGGCGGCGAGCGCGGCACGTCCGAGCCCCAGCAATGACCGTGCGCGTCCCGGTGCCAGCGACAACGCGCGCATGAACTCGCGCTGCGCTTCCGCGGACTGACCGAATCCCAGCAGCACCTCGCCGAGCAGCTCGTGGGAGGGCTTTACCACATCCGGCGGCCCGAATTCCAACGGGACCCCGTCCTCGAGCGTCGCCGCTTCGCGCAGCAGTGCCAGCCCCTCTGAGCGTTTTCCGTCCTCCAGCAGCAGTAACCCGTGGAGTTGTCGTTCCAGGATGCCCGGGACCGTCGCATTGCTCGAATACGCGTCGTCGACCGGCACCGACTTCATGCGATGGACCAGGTCGGCGTGCATCTGCTTCGCGCGAAGGGCGTTTCCGCTCCGGAGGGCGGCGTACGCGCTCGCAAATGCGTCCATGGCCTGTGCGACCGGACCGGCGTTAGGCGCCTCGAGCCGCCAGTCGACCACTGGATCCTTCCATCGTTCGCTGTTGATGAGGTAGTGCGCCCGCATGCTGAGCAGCGACGGCTCCTCACCGCGCCGCGCGGTGCGCCGGTAGTTTGCGCGCACCGTCACCAGGTGCTTTCGCGCGTCATCCATGCGGCCCTGCTGCGCGTAGCCGTAACCAAGCCACGCCGTGTAATGGCCGGCCTGGTAATGGTCGTGATCGTGGCCGGACGCAACGATGTTCTGGGACACCACGTCGTCCCACATGCCCATCGCCAGGAAGATGTGCGTCGTCATGTGCTGCGCATGCGGTGCCGCCGGCGCGATCTTCGAGTAAAGGCGCGCCGCGCTCAGGCCTGACGGCGCATGGATCGGGTCATCGTAGGCATGGATGGTGTAATGCGCCCCACCCGGATGGTCGCGATTCCTGCCGAGCACGGCCTGCGCGATCGCGCCCGCGCGCAGGTAGGTCGTGGTGTCCCGCACGCCCTGGTTCAGTCCCAACAGCGCGAGAGCGTGGAAGGCCTGCGCCTCATCGTCGTTGGGAAAAGCCGCGGCGACTCGTTCCACGGCCGCCGCGAACATCGTATCCCGGCGTGCCTTTGATCCTTCGCCGTACAACGCCTCGACTGCGTCGAGGTACATCTTCTCGCGATCCGTGCCCGCCTTGGCGCGTCGGGCCGCCGCAGTAGCGCCGAGGCGTGACAGTGCCGCCCGCGCCTTCGACACGTCCTGCTCGTTCCACACCGGATGCGTGTAGGTCATGGCCTCGCCCCAGTAGGCCATCGCGAAGTCGGGAGCGATGCGCTGCGCTTCCTTGAACGCCTGCGCCGCCGACTCGTACTCGAAACTGTGGAGGAACAGCACGCCGCGGATGAACGGCGCCTGGGCCGCAGCTGGCGCCGAGGTCGGGAAATCGATCGTGCCTAACTGTTGCGCGGTCAGCGTCGAAGCGCAGATGACCAGCGCAGCGATGGCTACGCGAAGGCTACGAAGCATGTCGCACCTCCAGAGAATCCAATCAATCCCGTGTCGATCGCAGTGCAGTTGTCCCACATCCGCCATCCGCAATCTTATTCACGGCTTCCATGTTCCCCGCGCGACCTTCGGTATGAAGCGCGTCAACGTCGACGGCTGGTACCGCAGCGTCTTCCCTTGCTCCGCACTCTTGTAGGCCGTCATCAGCAACCGCACGACGTCCACTCCGTCGGCAAACGTCAGT
>DATMBT010000474.1:0-2415 GCA_035559475.1 Gemmatimonadaceae bacterium | reverse complement strand
CCTGGCTGGCGGCCACGATCCTCGAGAAAGAGCCCTGGTACTCAAAGCCTGAGCCCATCGGGCAGGCGGATCCGGTGCCTGCAGTCTCGCGGTCGCCAGGCTACCGGAGCGTGCAGCGCAGGGGCCTCTAGCGCGATTCCTGGGCGACGACGATGCGGCGAAGCAGGTCGTGAACGCGCTGTGGTCCCGCAAGCGCACCTTGTGAAAGCGCACGTATCCACCCGTTGAGGACCATCAGGCGCCAGATCATGTCGGGATGTTCGCGCCGGCCACTCAGGTGCTCATCGGCGATTCGCTGGACCGCTCCGGCATCGACCCACTCCGCGATCGCGTTGTCACTTGTGGTCAAGCCTTCGATCCGGTAGCGCAACGGTCCACGGAACCATTCGCTGAGCGGAACGGCAAAGCCCTGTTTCGGCTTTGAGAGCACCGAACCCGGAACGAGACCGGAGATGGCTTCGCGAAGGACCCGCTTACCGATGTCCCCCTGGATCTTGAGTCGACTCGGAAGCCCCATCGCGAATTCCACCACGTGGTGGTCGAGGATCGGCACCCGGGCTTCGAGCGACACGGCCATGCTCATCCGGTCGACCTTGGTGAGGATGTCGCCTGGCAGGTAGGTCTCGAGATCGACCAGCATCATCTGTGTCGCAAAGTCGCGCGAGCCGAATCGCTCAAACCATGGGTCGAGGACGTTCTCCAGGGAAGTTCGATACCGGGCCACGGACGAACCAGCGATCCCGCCTTCTTCCACCGAGAGCGGCCATGCCACCGTGCTCGCATAACGACCGCGACTCCCGCTGGCGCGCGCCAGCATCCAGGCGCGACCCCTTGCACCCGGTGGCCGCATCAAGGCGAGGCCGCGGAGCAATCGACGCAGGGGGCGTGGCGGCAGCGTTGACATCCGCGAAACTTCCGCGTAGCGCGTGTAGCCGCCAAACAATTCGTCACCGCCGTCCCCGGAGAGCGCCACGGTGACGCGCTCGCGGGCCAGGTGAGACACGAGCAGCGTAGGAAGGGCGGAGGAATCCGCGAACGGCTCATCGAACCCCTTGATCACGTCCTCGACCAGCTGGTCCGCATCCGGGCGCACAATCAGCTCGGTGTGGTCGGTGCCCAGTGCGGCGGCGACCCGGGCGGCGTGCGGCGCTTCATTGTACTCAGGTTCCTCGAACCCGATCGAAAACGTCTGCACCTTGCGGTCCATGGCCCGGGCCATCAGCGCCACCACCGTGGACGAGTCGATGCCCCCCGACAGGAACGCGCCTAACGGGACTTCCGACTCAAGGTGACACCGGACCGCGTCCTCGAGGAGCCGGCGCAATTCACGCGTGGCCTCGGTGGCGTCGATGCTGGTCTCGGGTCGCAGCGGCGACCAGTAGCGCCGGAGGGAGATCCCGTCCTCACGGTGCCACGACAGGACATGCCCGGGCGGCAGTTTGCGCACCCCCGTGAAGATGCAGTGCGGATCGGGCACGTAACCGAATGACAGGTACAGCGCGATCGCTTCCTCGGAGAGCTGCGGCTTGAACGCCGGATCCGCGAGGAAGGAACGCAGCTCCGAGGCGAACGCCACGCCGTCGGGCCGTTCCCAGTAGTACAGCGGCTTGATGCCGAGCCGGTCGCGCCCGAGGAGCAGCCGCTGGCGTCGCGTGTCCCAGATGGCAAAGCCGAACATGCCGCGCAACGAATCCACCAGGCGATCGCCATCATCCTCATAGAGGTGGACGAGCGTCTCGGTATCGCTGCGCGTGGTCAGCCGGTGCCCCGCCTTCACCAGGCGCGCGCGGAGCTCCTGGTAGTTGTAGATCTCGCCGTTGTAGACGACGGTGACGTCGCCGGTTTCGTTCGCGATGGGCTGGTGCCCGCCGGCCACGTCGATGATACTCAGGCGGCGCATGCCTAACGCCGCTCCGCCGATGATCTGCCGACCTTCGTCGTCCGGCCCACGGTGCGCAATCGCGTCGCACATGGCGCCGAGCAGGGCGTCGTCACCCTGCCGGGCGCCGCCCGACCGCACGAACCCGGCGATGCCACACATCTTACTGGAAGCCCAGCGCCGCGAGGCGGCGGCGGATCTCGTCCTGTGCCCGGGCCTCGTCGAAGCCGCGCGGGATGAGATCAAGTTCCTCGAGCCGGACCACCACCCTGGTGGCTGTCTCGTCGATCGATTCCCGGTCGGAGCGGAGGTGAACCTCCGGTGCGAGCGGCGGCTCGTAAGGCGCGTTCACGCCGGTAAAATCCTCGACCTCACCGCGGCGCGCACGGGCGTACCATCCATCGCGATCACGCTGCTCCGCCACCTCGACCGGGCATTCGACGTAGACCTCGAAGAAGTGTGTGGTGTTCCGGCGCACCTCGTCGCGCGTCGCGCGATAGGGGGACACCGCGGTGCAGATGGCGATGACCCCGTTC
>DATMBT010000473.1:0-6508 GCA_035559475.1 Gemmatimonadaceae bacterium | reverse complement strand
TCGCCAGCGCTTGGCTGCTTTGACGTTCTGTTCGCACGGCGCCGAACGTTTTCCCATCGCCCTGCCCTGCTGTCATCTGCTTGTAGTCGTTAGGCACGCACCGCGGCGGTCCGCTCGACGAGCTCGCCTGGCTCCCGACCGCCGAACTCGTCCGGTTACCTCTGCACGAGCTATTTAGCACTTTAGTGTCGCATTAATACTAATTCAGCGCCGGATGCCGTCGGTGAGCACGATGCCTAGCGATCCGGTGCCGGTGTACCGTGCCATTCCGCCCGCGCGGAATCCACCCGGAACGGCTCGAGAACCAGCGGCGCACCCACGTCACTGGACGACGCGCGCAACAGGTAGACCGCGCGCCCCGCATACCGCTGCAACAGCAGCGTGTCCCGGGCATGCAGATCCCTGGCGTAGATGTTCGTCCCGGCATCCCGGGCCAGCAGCGGCGCGAGAAAGGAGTATCCTCCCCGGTCTTCGAACACTCTTCGCTGGCATTCCGCGGTGTACGTCGTCCCTGGCAATACTCGCTCGGTCTTGTCAGGCGATAACGTGCTCTCCACGATCCGCACTGAGTCGCCCGTCAGCGGTCGCAACATGGCCAGCGCCGCCTCGCCACGAATGCCCTTGGCGTCGATGTTCACGATGGCCTCATTCAGCAGGCACGTGTCCACGCTGCGGTATAACGCCTCCGCCTCGCTGCGCGAAACGCCCAGGCCCCAGAGGCGCGCGATCAATTGTGCGCCCCAGCTCTCGCGCACAAGAATCAGCGCTCCCCGAACTTTCGCTCGCTCTGCCGGCGCGATGTAGTCATGCCGCATGGAGGAGAGCCCGCCGGCGTACTGCCGGACTCGAGCCGGCACGGAAACCCAAACGGCAACAACAGCGCTTACCGCATACGTCAGGAGCACCAGGCGATCAGCACCCAGGGCGGGGAAGCGATCACGCGCAATCAACGGCAGGCGCGCCGTCCACAACACGAGGGCAGGGAGCAGGAGATAAAAAAAGCGCGGGCCCAGGAAGAACCCGTCGTGCCAGTAGGCAAAGTACCCGGCCACCAGCAACGCCGAACTCACCAGCAGGTATCGATCGAACGCAGTGAGGCGCCTGACGAGTGCCAGTGCCGCGATCGTCGGCACCAACGATGGCAAGGGCGTCTCGAACAAATAGGTCTGCAGGCGCAGGAAATAGAGGTTCACCAGTTCGAACCCGCGCGCCGGCGTGTGACTTACTCCCCACGGCGCCTGATGAAAGCCAAGGCCATGGCTCGCCCCCCAAAGCAATTCATAACCGAACAGGGTCGCGCTGCCCGTGGTCGCAACGTTGTAGGCGAACACCCCGGCCACCGGCAGGGTGATTCCCACGCCCGCAGCCAGCAGCGGCACAATCGCGTCGCGCTGACGCACCGCTCTCGCCAACAACCACACCCCGGCCGGCAATGCAAACGCCGCTCCGTCCACGGGTCGAATCGAAATCATCATGCCGAGGCAGAGCCCCGTGACCAGAGCGTCCGCAACTCGCGGGACTTCAGCGGAGGTTGTCCTGCTCAACGCCAGCAAAGCGAGGCACAGCCACGCCAGCGTCGGCACGTGGTTCATGTGTGATCCAGCCATGAACACCATGAACGGCGCCATACCGAACAGTGTGGCGGCGCCCAGGGCGACCGACGGAGATTCGGTCGATCGCACGAGCCGCCAGAACGCCACAACGGCGATGGCTCCGAATATCGGTCCGGTGAGCCACGCCACTCCCGCCATCACGCCCGGAAGCAGCATCAGCGGACCGCCAGGCGGAAACTGCGAGAACACCGAGCCGTTCACGTCCACGACGTGCAGCGCGCTGAAGAACTCCGGATTCACATCGGCCAGGCGAGAGACACCCCCCTCAGCGAAAATCCGAGCCTGCATCACCTGAACGATCTCATCGATCAGCAACGGCCGTCCCGACAGGACCTGAAGAGCGACGGCTCCGTAGACGATGACCGCAATCATGCCTAACACCGCGCCGGTCAGCGCACCGCGTCGGGAGGCAACGTCCGCAACCTGGGCCCATCCGCGCGGCCACCAATCAAATCGACGCAGGACCAGGAACAGGACGAGACCGGAGCCAATGCTGATGGCCGCCCCGCTCAGCCACTCCGTCGCCGAGTTCGCATACCACGGCGCGGCGTGGCCTCCAGCAATCCAATTGGTGAATGGAAGAAACGACAGGACCGTGAGGGCAACCGCGCAAAGGCGTGCTGGCGCAACTCGGTCAGTCGAATTCACCGCGGCCTGGTGGGCAAAGTGGATGTCAAATCGTTCCTGGTTCCGGTTCTAATCACGATAGAACAGACGATTCGTCAAACACTCGCCGGCGACGTTCAATCTCTATGAGAAGGTTTTGCAGGTCGCTTGGGCTGACTCCGGGAATGCTTGCTGCCTGGGCCAGCGTGGTTGGCTGCCTCGCCGCAAGCTTCTGTCGCGCCTCGGTCGAAAGCGACTGGAACTCGGTGTAGGGAAGGTCGGCAGGAAGAACCAGCTGGGACATCCGCTGGAGCTTCTCGGCATGCACACGCTCCCTTTCGAAGTAGCCAGCGTACTTCAGCTCCAGCTCGACGGTGATGAGCGCGTCGCGATCCGGTTGGGTGTACTTGCCACCCGCGCTGATCAGCTGCCCGAGTCCCACTCCGTGACGGCGAGTCAGCTCCGCGATGCGCACAGGCTCTCGAATCGGAGCACTACCGACTGCTTCGAGAACGGGATTAGCTGCTGCCGGCGAAATCGCGGTCTCTCTCGCGTGCCGTTCGAGGTGCTCCTCCTGCACGAAACGATCGTCGACGCGCTGTTGCTCGGCGGCATTGAACATGCCCAGATCGGAAGCGATCGGCGCGAGACGGCGAAGCGCATTGTCCTGCCGCACCGTGAGCCGGAATTCCGATCGGGACGTGAACAGTCGATACGGCTCGTCCACCCCGCGTGTAACGAGGTCGTCAATCAGCACGCCGATATACGACGTGTGGCGACCGAGGATCACCGGTTCTGCATCCAACGCGCGTCGCCCGGCATTCAAGCCGGCTATCAGACCCTGACCCGCCGCTTCCTCGTATCCGGTTGTGCCGTTGACCTGTCCGGCAAAGAAAAGTCCCGGCAGCGCCCGACTCTCGAGCGAAGGCCACAATTGCGTCGGCGGGAAATAGTCGTATTCGATCGCGTAGCCCGCTCTCGTCATCTGCGCACCGGCCAGGCCATCAATCGACCGGAGGATCTCCAACTGCACTGGAGCGGGCAGTGACGTCGACAATCCGTTGACGTACAGCTCCTGCGTGTCGTGGCCTTCGGGCTCGAGAAAGAGCTGGTGTCGTTCGGCGTGCGGGAAGCGGACGACTTTGTCCTCGACGGACGGGCAATACCTCGGCCCCCTCGCACTGATCGCTCCGCCGTACATCGCGGACTCCGTGAGCCGCTCCTGGATGATTTGCTTCCCCTTTTCCTCCAGGTACGTGATCCAGCAGGGGAGTTGCTCGGGATGGCGAGTCTGGCCGGCCGCTGAGCGGCTCTCGGGCCAGAAATGAGACCAGGAGTAGTCAAAGTCTTCGACTTCGCTTTCCTGGCGCTGCAGTCGGTCGAGATCCACCGTCCGGCCGTCAATCCGAGGGGGTGTGCCGGTCTTGAAGCGGGCGACCTCCAGCCCCGCGCGCTCCAGTTGCTCCGCCAGGTCGATGGTCGATGCTTCGCCCGCGCGGCCGCCCGAGATGCGGGTGTCGGTCCCGATATGCATGCGACCACGCAGAAACGTCCCGGTGGTGAGGACCACACTACGGGCGCCAAACCGTCTGCCTTCAACGGTTTCGACGCCGGCGACATCCATTCCGTCAAAGAGTAACCGGGCAACCGTACCTTGAATGGTTCGCAGCATAGAGTGCTGCTCCAGCAGCGAACGGACTGCACGGCGGTAGAGACCGCGATCGCACTGGGCTCGGGGGGCCCACACCGCGGCACCCTTACCACGGTTCAGCATCCGGAATTGGATCATGGCGAGGTCGGTCGCGCGACCCATGACGCCGCCCATTGCGTCCACCTCGCGCACGACGGTTCCCTTTGCCACACCGCCGATGGCCGGATTGCAGGACATCTGGCCAATGGTCTCGAGCGCACTGGTGATCAAGCCAACGCTTCCACCCAGGCGAGAAGCGGCCACTGCGGCTTCGGTGCCGGCATGGCCGCCGCCTATGACGATAACGTCGAATTGCGTTTCGACTCGTTCGGGCCCGTTGCGGCGTGACATTCGAAAAAAGCTAGCGGGGCAGGGTAGGCTCGTGTATCCACTCGGGGACGCAAAACTCAATTCCGACGCCCGATGCCACTGGAACTAGCGCCGAACCATCCGAGTCTCCTCATCCGTCGCAGTGCATTCGAGCGAGCCGGCATTACGCGGGCCGCCATCGATGAACGTCTGGGCCTGACAGACCTCGAGTTCCGGGTCGAGGCGGACCTCATCGTTGTTGGTCCAATTCACGACGATGCTGCGTTTCAGGACCTGGTATCAGACCTGGAAGGCGCAGGTCTCACGCATTTCGAAGACTTCTTCGACTTGAGTGGAAACTGGCCCGAATGGCTCGTGCTGTTCGCGCGGGACTCGGGTCGCAAGAACGTCACCGACGCGTAAGGCTCTCGGAGTCCACGGGTTCGTTTGTTACGGCACCGCGCCGAAGCACACCTCTCCACCCGCAGCGCAGGCACCAGCTGCGGCGGAACCATGGATTGAACCGGTCGAGTCGCGAGGCAACGCGAATGGTTGGAGCGTCGCACATCAGGCAGCGATCACCCGCGGGGAGGATGCACGCGAAGAAGATCGTCGCGAGAATAATCCGCAGGACGAAAAGCCCTGCGAAGATCAGTGTGAAGAGGAGAGCGTCCGACATCGGTACATCTCCTTCGACTCGCTACACTGGCGCCACTCGTTGGCTCGCTGAGTCCGCTGCCACGAGATAGCTCTCCAGGAACGACCCGACGCGCGACTCCACATAGTACTCCGGCCGCCAAGGATGGCCACCGACAAACCCCACGTGTCCGCCTCGTTCGTGGAACTCGGTTCTGATGTCTGGATTCGCCGCCGAGAGCTGCTCCACCTCCCGAAGCATTTCCTCAGTATGAAACGGATCGTCGCGCGCGCTGAGTAACAGCGTCGGAACGCGAATGTCCTTGAGGAAGTGAATCGAACTGCTTTGCGCGTAGTAGTCGGCTGCGTCTCGGAATCCGTGCAGTGGCGCCGTGAAGCAATCATCAAACGACCACATCGTGGAAACCGACTCCACGCTGGCCGGTGGCGCCACATCAGGGTGCTGGGCGAGTTTCGCCAGCGCTTTTTTCCTGAGTGACCTCAGGAAATTCCACTGATACAGTCGCGAGAATCCTGCGTCGATTGCCCTGCTCGACCGCGCGAGGTCGTATGGGGTCGAGACCGCGACCGCAGCGCGCACCTGTGCGGGAACGGATTCACCCTGCTCTCCCAGCCACTTGAGCATCACGTTGCCACCCAGCGAGACGCCGACCAGACCAATGGATCGGTGCTGATCCTCCGCGATCAGGTGGCGAATCACGAGGTCCAGGTCCGTGGTTTCGCCGGAGTGATACGTCCGTCGCGCGATGTTCATGCGGCCATCACACGTTCGGAAGACCAGCATTCTGGGCTGCCAACCGCGTTTTCGTGCAACGGCCCAGATGCCGGATACGTAGTGCGAGCGCACGCCGCCTTCGAGTCCATGCAGCAGCAATAGGACTGGCCCGGATCCCGGCTGCGCGTCCGAAACGAGGGTCAGTTCATCGCCATCCGCCGTCGCAAGTTGTTCATAGCGCAAACCAGACAAGTCCCGCTTACGCATGAACTTCCCCCACATCGTCATCGTGTGAGGGTCGGGTAGCCACCATGCAGGACGGAACGTCACGGGCACAACGCTACATTACTCGCCGGACCCGGAATGGAGGCAATCCCGATCAGTTCGCGTCACCGGCTCCGCGACTCGCACATCTCCGAAAACACGTGCCAGACACGGCAGTCCAGCCTCGACAGGTCCAGGTCTTCGGGACGAAGAAGAGTGCCGATACGAGAAAGGCGCTCCGGTTTTTTGCCGAGCGCCGGATTCTCACGCATTTCGTGGACTTTCAGGAGAGAGGGCCGGCCCTCGGTGAACTTCGTCGCTTTTCAGAGCGGTTTGGTGTCCAGAGCCTCGTCGACCGTGAGTCGAAACGCTTTCTCGACCTGGGCCTTCAGCGCTCCATGCATTCGGACGACTGGTGGCTGAAGCGCCTGACCGAGGAGCCGCTGATGTTGAAGCAGCCGCTCGTGCGCTTTGGCCATCGAGTCACCGTTGGACTGGACGAAGGGGTGTGGCGGGAGTGGTTTTCCACGTGAACGGCTTCCTGTTTCTCCCGGCGCAGCCCGTGCGGCGCCGCCCGCGCATGAGAGGATAATCCCATCGATTACACGTTATGGGCCTGGGGGGGATTCCTCCTCTTCGTTCTCCTCATGCTGG
>DATMBT010000472.1:0-2574 GCA_035559475.1 Gemmatimonadaceae bacterium | reverse complement strand
TTCATGAGGCAGCTCGATTCCCTGCGCGAGTCGATGGGCATCATCCTCGGAGCGCGGCCCGGAGGACTCAACGAGGAGGACCGGCGCAAGCTGCAGCGTTTCGAGCAGAAGTCGCGACCGATTGCGGATTCGATCAAGGTCAACAACGACGCGGCGAGCATCCAGGGCAGGAGTCTTCTCGACAGCGCCCAGGTGGTCAGGCTCGATTCGATCATCCTGCAGGAGCGCGCGGGGCGCAGCGGTCGGCCGCCGACGACCAGACAACGCTGAGTGCAGGAACATCGGGTCGTCACCCCGCGCCGCGCGCGGTACTACACCATCGGCGGCGGTGAGCAGCCGCTTCCCGAAGCGTGGATCGTGCTGCACGGGTTCGGGCAACTCGCTCGCATTTTCCTGACGTATTTCCAGTCGATCGATTCTCCCGGTCGCCTGGTCGTCGCCCCTGAGGCGCTCAACCGGTACTACATCCTGACGGAGCCGGGCATGCGCAGCCAGGACGCCAAGGTCGGGGCAACATGGATGACGCGTGAGGACCGTGACAACGAGATCGCCGACCAGGTGGATTATCTCGACACAGTCTGGCGCGAAACCGCTGCCGGTGCCTCACGAGTCACGGTACTCGGCTTCTCCCAGGGCGTGGCGACAGCTGCCCGCTGGATTGCCCTGGGGAAATCACGCGTCGATCGGTTTGTGGCGTGGGCCGGACAAATTCCATCCGAAATCGATCCATCAGCCTTCGCAAAACTTGCTGGAGGCATAACGATGGTTGCCGGCACGACTGACGAATACGGAACCTGGATCGCCGAGGGGAACCATGATTCGCGACTGGTCGCGGCCGGGATCACGCCGAAAGTGGTGAAGTTCGATGGCGGTCATCGTATGGACCGCCTGACGCTGGACGCGATCGCTGGCACCTGAAAAGGGTCAGACTCCTTTTCGCAAATGGTGTCTGACCCTTTTGAAATGGAGAGCTCCGGACGCAAGACCGAGAACACCAGGAAAGCATTCAACGCAGAGAACGCAGGGAACGCCGAGGATCCTCTGCGGCCCCTGCGTCCTTGGCGTTCAAAGGCTTTTTGCTGACTCTGGATTTCACGAGGAGACCACCAAACGATGTCCGTCCGTCTCGATAAATGGCTCTGGGCCGCACGCTTCTACAAAACGCGGACGCTCGCAGCCGACGCGATTGATGCCGGTCGGGTAGAGGTGAACGGCGAGCGGGCGAAGCGTTCACGCGCGATCACGGCCGGCGACAAGCTCCGGATCCGCAAGCCTCCCTTCGAGCAGCTGATCGAGGTGTCAGGCGAGTCGGAACAGCGTGGACCCGCGACCGTCGCACAGACGCTGTACGTGGAATCCGAGGAAAGCGTGAAAGCGCGAGAGGTCATGGCGGCGAAGCTCAAGGCCATCGGACCACCCGTCTTCCGTGAAAAAGGGAAGCCCGGCAAGAAAGAGCGCCGCGCGATCGACAAATGGCGGGGCCGCGACGACTAAAACTACACCTCGCCGCTCACCACTCTCCGCAGTGTCGACGAATCGACGTTGGCTCCGCTGAGTACTATCCCGACGCGCTTGCCCTCGAGCTTTGGTGCGAGTTTGCGCAGTCCCGCCAACCCTGCTGCGCCTGCGGGCTCCACCATCGAATGTGTCGTGCGCAGCAGCGTCCGCATCGCGTCCGCAATTTCGGCATCGGTAACCGTGACGAAGTCGGTGAGTCCATCGAGAAGCGTGGGGAACGTAAGCTCGTATGTTGAACGCGTCGCCAACCCATCGGCGATGGTCTCGGCCTTGTCGAATTGCACTGGTTTGCGCGCCACCCAGCTGGCCTGCGCCGCGGCGGCGCCGGTAGCCTGGACGCCGTAGACCAACGCACCGGGCTTCAACGCCTTGAAGACCGTCAGTGCGCCGACCGCCTGCGATCCGCCTCCAATCGCGATCACCATCGCGTCGATCTCCGGTTCCTGCTCGATGACCTCGAGCGACAGGGTCCCGGCGCCGGCGATGATCTGAGGGTTGTTGGTCGAATGGGCCAGCGTCGCCCCTTCCTGCCTGACGATACGATCCGCCACCAGGACGGACTCGTCGTAGTCGCGGCCCTCCTCGATGAGGCGGGCGCCAAGCGCCCGCATGCCCGCGTTCTTCTCCGGGTTATTCCCGGTCGGCACGCATACGGTGATGCGCACACCGAACGCGCGACCAGCGTAGGCGAGCCCGAGGCCGTGGTTTCCGCGCGTCGCCGCGACCACGCCGAGCGCACGCGACTCGTCAGGCAGCGCCGTCATGAACGACAACCCGTTCCGCACCTTGAACGAACCGGTCGGATTGAAGTTCTCGTGCTTGACCGATACGCGGATCGAGTGGCCGACCGCGTCGTCCAGCTCGCGATACGTACGGAGCGGCGTGGGGGAGAGCAGGGGCGCGAGCCGGATTCGTGCCGCGCGAATGTCGTCGATCGTTACTGACACGGAGGTCGGTTGTCAGAGGTCGGATAACCGTCGGGCGATTACCGATGGCGAAAAGCAGCAACGTGAATGAAGCTCGCCGGAGCGAATGAAACCTCGGCGCGTCAGCGGC
>DATMBT010000471.1:0-2239 GCA_035559475.1 Gemmatimonadaceae bacterium | reverse complement strand
GCCGGAGATCGCGGTCGATTCCAGCACGATTGTTGTGAGTGCGCCCCGGAGCATGCCATCCGTCATCCCGCGCGATGCTCCGCAGCCGGAGGCGGTGGGAGGCGGAACGGGTTCCGGCACCAGACGCGGAAGGGATCCAGGACCCGATATCGGCACAGTCATTGGAGTCGTGATTCGCGGTGGGGTCGGTGTTGATCATTGCGCCAAGCATCCGAGAGGGCCAACCGCTATTCCGAACGGGATTCCCAACCGGTTTCCCAGCCGGATTCGCAACCGGCTTCCCACTCGGGTACCAAGTCCGATTCCCAACCAGTTTCCCCAGTTTCCCAATCGGTAAGAAAGCGAGGGCCGCGACTGACGTCGCGGCCCTTCTGCTATCTGCCCCTGATCTGGAGCTGAACCTCGTCGCCTGCTGAGACGTTGATTCGCTCCGATATTGGAGTGACGCTGCCACCGATCGGGTCGGCCAGGAACTGGAGTGAAGTCACGCCGAAGACGTACTGGGCCGGGATTGTAAAGCGTGTGCTCGAGAGCCCACGCGCGGTTCCCAGGCGGATTCGCTGGCTTCCCTGCAGAAGGAAGATGTTGTGGTCGAGGTAGCTGTCGTTCTTCACCACCAGGATGGTCTCCGCCTGCGACGTATTCGTCGTCGTGCTGCTCTGCTTCGAAGCGCATGCCCCAAGCGCGACTGACAGTCCAAGCAGGACCATGAGGCCAGATTTGCTGCGCATAGTGGTACTCCTCGTACGGATGTGCACGCGATGATACCCGAGTTCGCGTGTTTGGGTCACCCCGGCCCGCTGGCGAAGTTCGCGTCAGACCGGCCATTATGCCAAGTCAAACGTTGGACCGACGAGGAAACGACTGTGCTGACGAAGGAATACCCGGATCACTACGACGCCAGGATCATCATGGAGCTCTACAACCTCCGGCGCGAAGGCGTCATGCGCGAGGCACGAGCGACGGTGGCGTCAAAGTTCCGACCCACCACGGCGGATGAAGCCGTAGCGGTACTGAAGCAGGAACATCCCCTCAACGGCGCGCTTCGACAGGTGGTCAGTTACTGGGAGATGGTGTACGGCATGATGAAATGGGGAATCCTCCACCCCGACTACGCGCTCGAGAGCACCGGTGAAGGCCTGGTGGTGTTCGCGAAAATGGAACCGTTCCTGGCCGAGGTGCGGGCGCAGAAGACCGGCGTGCAGTTCAACAATGCCGAGTGGGTGGCCACCCAGACCGAGGCAGGCAAGAAACTGATGGAGCGCCTCCGGCCGCGGTTCGCGCCGGCGGTAGCGGCGCGCTGAGCGCACCACTGGCGTACCGGAGCCTGTTGACCGGATCGATCGACTACGCTGGCCTGTTCCCGCCAGCGTCGCTTGCCATGGACGACGCGGTATCTGAGTACGAGCGACACCGGCATGCGCCAGATCATTGGGCGCTCGGTCGTTTCGTCGCGCCGCTCTCGCGCTGGGATGAGCTGTCCGACGCCGTTCGGAAACTTCCTGATTCAGGCGCGGCCTGGCCGGTGAGTATTCTCGCGTCACCAGCGGACGTGGATCGAATCCGCAGCATCCGGGCGATTGGCGACGAGCACCTTGTGGTTGATGCGGTCGAATCGAGGGCGGAGTCGGTCGCCGAGGCGGGAAACGCCGCTGGGCTGGTACGGTTGGGGATCGATGTGTTTGTGGAGGTGAACGTGTCGGCGGACCTGGACGCCATCGCTGCGGAGCTGAGCCGGATCGGGGCCGCGGCAAAGCTCCGCACTGGTGGCGTGGTAGCGACGGCGTTTCCGGAATCACGACACGTGTTGTCGTTCCTGCGCGCCTGCCAGAGCGCCGGCATTCGATTCAAGGCGACGGCGGGACTGCATCATGCTGTTCGTGGCGAATACCGCCTGACGTACGAGCCCGTTCCGCCGACGGGCGTCATGTTCGGATTCCTCAACGTTGCGCTCGCGGCGGCACTGCTCTGGTTCGGTCGCGATGACGATATCGTGCTTGCCGCGCTGGAAGAACGATCACCGGCATCCATCGAATTGACCGACGCCGGCGTGTCGTGGCGCAACGAACGCCTGACGATTGCGCAGCTCGACGAAGTGCGGTCGGAGTTTTTCGTCGGGTTCGGGTCGTGTTCGTTCCGGGAACCCATGGCGGAAATCGGTCTCGAAGCCCTGCCGCGCGCGTGACGAACGAAACGCATCGGAGCGACCTTGCGTCCTGGGTCGATTCTGCGAGTGACC
>DATMBT010000470.1:0-2378 GCA_035559475.1 Gemmatimonadaceae bacterium | reverse complement strand
GCGTTCCGCGTAAAGGATCCTGGCTTCGGTCAACGGTGCCTTCCTGAGCGACTGGCCTGGCTTCAAGGTCAGCCAGATGATGGAGCAGGAGTTGGCTCCACAAGCACCTTCCTCGACCTTGATGTTCCCGATCCCGTCCGGAGGCAGGTGCGCGACGGGGATCTCGCCCGCATAACGCGACATTTCCTTGCCGTCGCTGGCAATGACGATGACGCTCGGTGAGCAACCCTTGGACCACGAGGCGTCGCACTCTGCACGGAGCCTGGCGAATTCCCCGGACCTTACCGGGTTTTCCGACACCAGCTGCTCGGCCGTCTCCGTTGGTTTCACGGGGATCGGCGCGACCGGTTCGGGTCGCGGTGCTTCGCAGGCAGCGGCAACAAGAGCTGCCGCCACAAAGCCTGCACCGACAATCGTCCGCAATGGAAAGTTCTTGCTCGTCATCGCTTCAATCCTCCGGACCAGGTCCGAGCTGTGTTCTCCGAAATGGGCTGCAAGCAGCCGAGCCGTGAGTCCATGCCGGCTGGCCGCCATGAGCAACAGGTCTGCATAACGACGGACGCCCGGATACGTGGCCAGGACGCGGGCGTCGCAATCCTGCTCAACCGCGAGACGCAGGCGACGCACCATCCACCAGACCACCGGGTTCCACGGCGTCAGCGCCGCGGTGACTGCGCCGAACAGGAGGAGCGACGTGTCTCGACCCTTCACGTGTTCCATTTCATGGGCCAGCAGCAACCGCTGCGAACCGTCATCCAGCGCGAGGACCCAGCGTGGCACGAAGACCACCGGCCGCCGCACGCCTGCGACCGCGGGACCAAGGTTCTCCGTGAGCAGCACCGTGTGACCGCCCACGTTCGCCTCGCGAGCCGCGTGTCGCTCCATGCGGAAGCGGCGCTGGCCGACTGCCAGGGCAATCAGCAGCACGAGCGTCGCGACCAGCCAGGAGGGAGGCAGTGTCAGGTCAGCAACCTCAATCAGTCTTTTGGCGCTTGAAACCGAAGTCGCCGGAGTCACGAGAGGTGTTTCGGCGGTGCGAAGCGAGAGCAGGTTCGACACTGCGACCTCGCGCTCAACCGGCACTTCGCGGCTCGAGCGCGGCGCGAACATCGCGAAGAGCGTGGCGGCGGTCGTAAAGCCCATCGCCAGCACCCATACCCAACGCGCGCCAGCGCCACGCCCGCGCAGGAAGGCCTCGAGCACCACTGCACACGCAGCCGCGCCAGCGGCAATCAGGATGACGTACGCCATGACGAGCGTCATTTGTCCTCCCCTGCCTTCGATCCCAGGCGCGCGTCGAGGATCTTCTTCAACCGGCGCAGTTCGGCGGCGTCGATGCCGCGCTCTTTCACCAGGTTCGCCAGCAGCATCTCGCGCGACCCGCCGAAGATCTTGCCCAGCACCTGGCCCAGCGCTGTCTTGCCGGCCCGCTCACGCGCGACGAGGGGTGCATAACGATGCGCCTTTCCTTCTTCCTCGTGGCTGACGAACCCCTTGGCCTCCAGCGTGCGCAGGACGGTCAGCACCGTCGTGTACGCGAGCGGGTCTTCCAGGTGCTGGCGTACCTCAGCCACGGTGGACGGGCCGCGTTCCCACAACACAGCCATGACGTCCAGCTCTCGATCAGTAAATGAAGCCACGGCGAGCCTCCGGCTTATCTGCTAGGTTTCTAGTAGGAAAACTTGCAGGATGACAGTTCGCTGTCAACTAGTTCTTTAGTATGAAGCGACGGAGTGGAAGGGTGCAGAGGGTGGAAGGGGTGGAGAGGGTGCGGGGGGAATCCCTGAGCACCCTCTTCACCCTCTCCACCCTCTCCACCCTCGGTTTGCACAGCAAGATTCGGGTTGGTGGTGCCTCCGGACGACTGTAGATCTCTCGTCCCAGGAGGCAGAATGATGACTACCATGGCGTCCCGCACCGACCGCAACACCGCCGATTACCACCGGATTGAACGCGCCATTCGTTTTCTCGATGGCGCCGCGCCCGTGAGGCCCAGCCTCGACCAGGTCGCGAAACATGTCGGAATGAGCCCGTTCCATTTCCAGCGCCTCTTCACGCGCTGGGCCGGGATCAGCCCGAAGCGGTTTTCGCAGGTCCTCGCGCTCGAATACGCCAAGGACCGGCTCCGCGAATCCCGCAACATGATCGACGCGACGTATGACGCCGGACTCTCGAGCGGCGGCCGGTTGCACGACCTGTTCGTGAACCTCGAGGCAGTGACCCCGGGTGAGTTCCGCGAAAACGGCGCAGGTCTACGCATCTCGGCTGGCTTCCACGACTCACCGTTCGGCGAGGCGCTCGTCGCCACCACTGAGCGCGGAATCTGCGGTCTCACGTTTCACGAAGGCAGCCGCAAGGCCGCGCTGCGCGACCTCGCC
>DATMBT010000469.1:0-3231 GCA_035559475.1 Gemmatimonadaceae bacterium | reverse complement strand
CCGGACTGTGCGGCCTTGCCCGTCGCCGCCATGACCGCAGTCGGCACGGCGAGTCCCATGGCGCATGGGCAGGCAATGATCAGGACCGACACGGCGGCGGTGAACGCCCGAAGCAACGGTGCGGAATCCGCGAGGAGATACCACGCGATGAACGTCACGATGGCTGCCACGACGATCACCGGCACGAAGACCGCACTGACCCGATCCGCCAACCGCTGGATCGGGGCCCGCGACCCCTGTGCATCGCGCATGAGCCTGACGATCTGCGCGAGCATGCTATCGGCGCCAACTGTGGTGGCGCGGTACGTAAGGCTCCCGCTGCGATTGATCGTGCCACCGATCAACCGCGCACCAGCCGACTTCTCAACGGGCATCGGTTCGCCCGTGAGCATCGACTCATCGACCGCGCTCGATCCTTCAACGACCACGCCGTCAACGGGGAGTCGTTCACCGGGCCGCACGATCACTTCATCGCCCTCCCGCACCTCCCCGGCGGCGACATCCAGCTCGCGGTTGTCGCGCCTGACGCGGGCGAACCGCGGACGCAGGTCAATGAGCTTGCGGATAGCCGCTGACGTTCCCGCACGCGCGTTCGCCTCGAGTGCGTTGCCGCCGAGGACGAAGGCGATGATGATGATGACCGCCTCATAGTAGACATCGGGCGCGACGCCGCGATCTGTGAACACGTCCGGCCTCAGCGTCGCGAACGCCGAGAACAGGAACGCGGCGCCAGTGCCTAGCGCGATCAGCGTGTTCATGTCGGCCGAGCGGTGGCGGAAGGCCTTCCACGCCCGCACGTAGAAGTGGCGCCCGGCCCAGGTCATCACCACCGTAGTCAGCACGAGGAGCCCGTACGACAACACCGACACGGGAATCTCGTACAGCCACGGCAGGACGCGTCGCAGCGCGGGATCGAACCACTGCATCGTCCACCGCATGACCGGATCCGCGGAGCCGAGTCCATGGTGCGCGTTGGCTGCCATCAGCGGCATGGACATCACCATCGCCACCGCGCCAGCGACCAGTGAGACAACCGCCTTACGACGGAGGTCTCGTGTCTCCACGAGACGCGCAACATCCTGCGCCTGCTGCTCCGCGATGGCGCCGCGTTCGTCTATCGGGAGACTGGCCCCGTAACCGGTTCCCCTGATGCGTTCCACGAGTGCCGGCGCGTCCACCACCTCCGGGTCAAAGCGCACCGTGGCCGTGTTGGTCATCAGGCTGACGTTTGCTTCCTCAACACCAGGAGTCCGCTCGAGGACGCGCTGAACACGCGCCTGACATGCGGCGCACGTCATCCCCGTCACGGGAATGTTCAGCTTCGTCGATTCCCGGGTTTCGGGGGGCGCTGCGGTTCCAGTCATGTCGCCACCTAGGCGGCCTCGCTGGCCTCGTAGCCCGCGTTGTAAACGGCATCAACGAGGTCGCCGACTGTCGTTGCCTTCTCGTCGAGCGAAACCGTCGCCGACCCGACCTTCACGTCGTGGATCGTGACACCGGGGACCGAGGCAAGCGCGTCCCGAACGGCCTTCACGCAGTGGCCACAGCTCATGCCGGTCACTTCAAGCTTCAATTCCTTCATGGACTTAGCCTCCAGTTCGTGAGCGCCTGGACGCAGCGCCCGACTGAAGGCTATATACCCCCTCCCCCTATGTCAATGACGAGTCAGTCCTGCTTGAACCCGTCCGCGGCGAGGGCTGCCATCACCTGGGAGCGAACCGCGGGGGGCGTCAGGTGACGTTGGCGGGCGCCGTTCAGGGCATTGAGGAAACGCTGGCCGAAGTCCGCGTGCGGAAGGCAGGCGCTGCAGTTCTCCAGGTGCTTTTGCACCTCACGCATGCGGGCATCGTCCAGCTCCTGGTCGAGGAAGTCCCAGAGCTTACTGACCGCTGTCCTGCAGTCGATCGACCGGATCTCGTCAGGCATGGCTATGCCTCCCGCTGGAATCGGTCAGAAATCCTGCATCTTTTGCGTGTACCGCCAGCACCTGCTGCATCTGCCGGCGCGCCCGGAACAAGCGTGACCGCACGGTGCCAATCGGCACGCCGAGTATTTCCGCAGCGGCTTCGTATGACTGGTCCTCGACATCGACCAGCTGCACAGCGGACCGGAATGGCTCATCGAGATTGGCGAGGGCGCGGTCGAGTGCTGGGCCCAGGTCGACCGACGCAAGGAGCCGATCGCTGCCGTCGTCAATCATCGCCTTGTGCTCCCGGGCGGCGGCGATCGCTTCGGCGTCGCCATCGCTGACCTCGACCTCGAGACGGCCCTGCTGGCGGGAGCGTAGGAACACGTTCCGACAGATGGTGAACAGCCACCGACGGCCATCGCTGCCTGGTTGAAAGGTGTGCCACGAGCGGTATGCACGCAGGTAAGTCTCCTGGACGATGTCCTGGGCGTCTGACGGATCGCGCGTGAGCGAGAGCGCGAAGCGATAGACGTCGTCCATCCACCGGAGGGCATCGCGCGCGAAGCTTTCGTCCTTCGACTTCAGGTCCTCGCCGCGTTCAGCCATCTGTCTATACCAATCCGGGGTGCGTGGTCCGTGGTTCCCAATATGCTACCCGCCTCGCCGCGTCACGAGCCGCGATCAGGGCGACAGCCGCTCGATCACCCACGCCTCGTCCACCCGCCGGTACTGCACCCTGTCATGGAGCCGGCTCGGCCGACCCTGCCAGAACTCGTAGCGTTCGGGCGCAAGGATAAAGCCGCCCCAGTGCGGCGGCAGCGGGATTTCCCCATCGGGATACCGCGCCTCGATGTCCCGGACCGCCGACTCGAGCCAGTCGCGTCCGGGAATGACGCTGCTCTGCACCGACGCCCAGGCGCCAAGACGCGAGCCTAACGGGCGACTGCGGAAATACGCGTCGGCATCCTCGTCGTTCATGCGCGACACCCGGCCCTCGATGCGCACCTGCCGCTCGATGTCCAGCCACGCGAACATGAGCGCGGCGTGCGGATTCGCGACCACTTCCCGCGCCTTCCGGCTGCGGAAGTCCGTGAAGAACCCGAAGCCACGTTCGTCGAGCGTCTTGAGCAGCACGACGCGCGCCGAGGGACGGCCGTCGGCCGTGCACGTCGCCAGCGTCATCGCGTTCGGCTCACGAAGCGACGCCTGCTGCGCTTCCTGGAACCACTGCCGGAACTGCTGCAGCGGATCCTTGTGTACGTCCGCGACGTCCAGCGCAGCCATGGCGTACTCCCGACGAAGTTCAGAAGGGTTCATTGGGG
>DATMBT010000468.1:0-6564 GCA_035559475.1 Gemmatimonadaceae bacterium | reverse complement strand
GTGGGGATCGACCGCATTCTGGTTCTGCATCGACTACCTCACTTGAAATTGCGGATCGCAACCCGCATCAGGACGGAATCCCGGAGGGCATTTCCGTTTCGTTCTTTTATCGCTGCTATGCCGGCGTTCGTGCGAAGGAACACGTCAACGCGGGACACGGTTTTCGTGAGCGCCATGTTGGTCACTCGAACGCCGAGCGAGTCGTAATAGCGGAATTGCAATCCGCTGGTAGCGTTGTCACCTGCCGCGAAGGGCCGGTACGGCCCAGCCAGCGGCGACGCGGTGCCCCACGACCCACCCACGTGCTCCTGGAGCCCGAGATACCAGTTGCCACTCGCTTCCTGGTAGATCTTGTACCTCACCGGTCGCGAGAACCGGACAACGGCGCCCACCTTGACGGAGTCCGGAATGGCGGCGTTCAGCCTGAACCAGAACCGCTTCTTCGACGCGTCCTGGACCAGGTCCGTGTAAGGCGGACCCGCACAGTCACCGGCATCGGTGTCCAGAGCGGCGATACTGCGGACTTCCCATTGGTCGTCCTCGGCACCCTTCAGGAGGTTCTCGTTGAACAGGAACACCGTGTCACCAACTTGCGGTCGGACGACAAATGACGTGAGCGTATGGTGCGCGAGGTTGAGGGGCGGCACCCAGATTTCGTCGTTGGCCGCGCCGCCCTTTTTGCAGATGATCGAAGAGCCGATGTAGGCATGCGTGAGCATCTCGCTTTCGCTCATGGTCATGATGTCCCCGCCAGAGCTGGAGATCGAGCGAAGCTCCGCAGGCAGCACCGATGCGCCCAGTCGCAGCTCGCGCTTGGCACCCGCGCTGCGCGTCGCGTCCGTGTAGTACTGCTGCTGCTTCACCATCACGCGCATTATGCCACCGCCCACGATCGCGAGCAGCAGGATCGCGACCATCAGTTCAACCAGCGTGAGGCCCCGGCGTCCGGCCATGCGGCGAGAGGTAGACATCAGTCGCGGCATGGAATGATGCTCCGGTAGACGAGAGGCCGCGTGCGCGGCGAGAACGTGACCGTATCGGTCAGGATCTTGATGTCGTTGCCGTCGGCGATGACCCAATTCTCGGTCACGCCAAGGTTGACCAGCGTCCCGGTCTGGGGGCCCGAAGGCGCCAGTGCCTGGCAGCGGATGGACGCCAACGAGTCGATCCGCGACTGCACCATGAGCGCCGCGGCCTCCTGCTTCGTCGACGCCTTGAACTGCTTTGTCACGGTCAGCGAAAAGCCAGCCATGCCAAGCAATCCGAAGGTCAGGATCATCATGGCGACGATCACCTCGATGATCGTCATGCCCTCGCGCTTTCTCGGCGCGGGACGACGCGTACGGTAACGGCGTGTCATAACGAGCACCTCCGCGGCATGATCTGGCCGGCCGTCGTCACGCAGACGGAATCCCGGCGGACGCCCTGGGTGAGCTTGATCATCCCCGTTGACGACAGGCGTGGCGTCGCGAATCCGCGCATGTCGAACGTGATGATCGTATCCGTGGTCGATGCGATGGAGACGTTGTACAAAGTCATGAGGCTTTTGGCCGGGACGAGGGTCGTCGTCGAGCCGTTGTCCGCGGTCACGACGGTCACCCTGAACTGGTTCCCACTGATCCGGAACGTCGACGTCCGCCCCTTCTGCACCGCGGCGGCACGCGCCGTCGCAATCGCTGCCGTGAGTTCCTCACGCGCAGCACTCAGCTTGTTGCGCTGGACGAGCACCGAGAACTTGGGAATGGCGAACAGCGTCAACAGGCCCACGATGACAACCACGATGAGCATTTCGGTGAGCGTGTACCCCTGGCGCGAACGATTCACAGATCTCCCCTGCCTCTCGTGTGGATGGCGCCGAACTCCCGGTGCCACGCTGTCCATGACCACCCCTGGGCGGAGGGGAGGTCGCCTCTAGCAAACGACGAGCCCCGAGGGGCTTCGTAACGTGACCCAAATCCCGTCAGCCCAAGCGGTTGGACCGGTTTTCGTGACCCCGGTTCGGGCTCCCTTGCAACCACCGTCACAGAGACGCTCGGTCACGTCACGCGACTGCCTCTGCGCTCGCAATCCGGCATCCGGGTAATCGAAAGCCGGCGACGGAACGGGATGCATCATCGCTCGTCAGGCAGCGTTGGACGAGTACGGGCCCGACGTGGTTCGTCACTAACTGAGGATGGGCACCGGGCGCGTGACCCTTCTGGTGCGTTACACGTCCTCGATCTGCAAGCCAGCCTCTTCCAGAAACCATGAGCATTATCGCGGCCCTGCTTCCCAATCAGGACCGGCTTCGTCGCCTGCACTCGGCGATTCGAGGCCGGCACCAGATCGTGTCCTGTCCCGATTGGGGCGCCCTGCACCGACTGTGTGAGACGCAGCCGGTAGCGACGGCGGTATTCGACTTGTTCGCGACCGGCGAGATGGCTCTCGAGCCCATTCGTCAGTTGCGTCGCCTGTTCCCCAGGCTCATCACCGTCGGTTACGTGTCCGTCGGCACTCCCGAACGTATTCGCGACGTGTTTGACGCAGGCCGCGCTGGTATCGACGGATTGATCCTGGCCGATCGTGACGACACTCCCGAGCGTCTTACAGCCCTGCTCGAACAAGCCGAGGCGCGCAGTGTGGCGTCGAAGCTCAAGTCACTGTTCGCGGGTGTCCACCCACTGGTGCGCGACGCCGTTCTCATCGCGGTGACGCGCGCACACGAGCGGCTGACCCCGGAAGTGCTGGCGCGTTCGTTGTCCCTTGGCCGGCGTGCACTCGTCAGGCGGCTGTCCGACGCGGGCTTCCCTCCCCCCAGACGGCTGATCACGTGGGGACGGCTGATCGTTGCCGCGCAGCTGCTTGAAGACCCGTTACGGTCGGCGGACGCGGTGTCGCTCGCACTCGACTTCCCGTCGGGCAGCGCCTTCCGCAACACCTGCCAGCGTTACCTCCGCTGCACTCCCTCACAGCTCCGGCAGCGCGGGGGCGCGGAGTACGTCATCGCGGGCCTGATGCAGGACGGCCCGCGCGCCGAGGAAGAAGAGGAAGCCGCCTAGGGGCGAATCGAGTGGCCGGCATGAGCCAGCCGCAGGAATTCATCCCGGGTTTTGGCATCATTACGGAAGCTGCCCAGCAGCGCTGACGTGATGGTCATCGAGTTCTGTTTCTCCACCCCCCGCATCATCATGCAGAGGTGGGAGGCCTCGATCACGACACCCACGCCCAGTGGGTGCACGGATTCCTCGATCGCCTCCGCGATCTCACTCGTCAGGCGCTCCTGCACCTGCAGGCGCCGCGCGAACATGTCGACGATTCGCGGTACCTTGGACAACCCCAGGATTTTTCCGTGCGGGATGTAGGCGACGTGCGCCTTCCCGAAGAACGGCAACAGGTGGTGCTCGCAGAGCGAATACAGCTCGATGTCGCGCACCATGATCATGTTGTCGTGTTCATCCGGGAAGATTCCTTCACCCACGGCGTCTTTCAGGTCGACCTCGTAGCCCCGGGTCAGCCATGCCATGCTCCGGGTCACCCGGAGCGGCGTGCGGGCCAGTCCCACGCGGGAAGGATCTTCTCCCAGCAGTTCGAGCTGCCGGCGGACCAGGGTCTCGTATTCCGCTCGGCGGCGTTCGTCGATCTCGAGTTCGAATTCCGATTCGATGGCCATGGGAGATGGGAGACGTGAGATGGGAGATGAGGGATGGGGATTACCAACTTAGCCCAACGTCTGCGATGTTCTTCAATGCCGTACCCCGTCCCCCGTACCCAGTACCCCGTCCCCTTGCTTCTCGCAGCGCTTACCGGAAACATCGCCAGCGGCAAGTCTGAGGTGGCGCGCATATTCGCCGACCTCGGCGCCACCGTGATTGATGCCGACGAACTGGCCCGCGAGGTCGTGCGACCGGGAACACGAGCACTGGCGTCCATCGTGGCCCGGTGGGGGACGCGCATCCTTCAGTCGGACGGCACACTGGATCGCGGCGCGTTGCGGTCCATCGTGTTCGCCAATCCCGCCGACAGGGAAGCCCTGAACAAGATCGTCCATCCCGAAGTGCGGCTGCGGCGCGATGAACTGGTCGCAGAAGCCCGTGCACGCGGAGATGAGGTCGTGCTGGCAGTCATTCCACTGCTGTTCGAGACGGGGATGAATAGGGAATTCGGCACCGTCATCCTGGTGGACGCCCCTGAGGACGTTCGACTCGCACGTCTGGTGAAGCGGAGTGGCCTGGACGATTCAGAAGGCCGGCGAATGCTCGCGGCGCAAATGCCAGCGTCACAGAAGCGCAACGTTTCAGACATCGTGATCGAAAACGATTCGACGATCGACGCCTTGCGAGCAAAGGTCGAGGACGCGTGGAGGGACCTGTTGCAACGACAGGGTTGAGCGGCGTTGCGGAGGTCAAGTATTCTGCTAGCCAACCACAATATCCCTCTCTAGGTTTCGCCGTTCACCATTCTTTTCAGAGGAACTCCCTGCCGTGGCCAACGTCCCTGCCGACCTGCTCTACACATCCGATCATGAGTACGTAAAGGGCACCAATGACCAGAACGTGGTGCAGATCGGGATCACGGATTACGCGCAGGATCAACTCGGCGACGTGGTGTTTGTGGAGCTCCCAAAGAAGGGCGCCCAGTTCGGAGCACACGACGTGTTCGGCACCATTGAGGCGGTGAAGGCGGTGTCAGAACTCTTCTGCCCGCTCGCCGGAGAAGTGGTCGAGGTGAACCCTCGCCTCGATGGCGAACCCGCACTCGTGAACTCTGATCCCTACGGCTCCGGGTGGATGATCAAGCTGAAGCTGAAGAACGTCGGCGATAAGTCGTCGCTGCTGAGCGCAGACGCGTACCAGAAACACATTGGATAGCGAGGAGGCGGGAAGCAGGAGGCAGGAGGCAGGAAGCAGGGAATGACGGAGGGCCCGAGCAAAGCTCGGGCCCTCATGATTCTCATGTAGTTGCGCGCCGAAGGCGCCTTCCATCCCTGTTTCCTGCTTCCTGCTTCCTGTCTCCTCTCGTTACACGTATTCCTCGATCGGCGGACACGCACACACGAGATTGCGATCGCCGAACGCGTTATCCACGCGCGACACCGCCGGCCAGAACTTCCGTTCGCGCGTCCACGGGGCCGGGAACGCCGCCTGTTCGCGTGAATAGGGCCGGTCCCACGAATCCGAGACGACGACGTCCACGGTGTGCGGCGCGTTCTTGAGCGGGTTGTTCTCCTTGTCGAGGACGCCCGCCTCAATGCTCTTCATCTCCCCCCGAATCGCGATCAGCGCGTCGCAGAAACGGTCCAGCTCTGCCTTCGACTCGCTCTCCGTCGGCTCGATCATGAGCGTACCGGCCACCGGGAAGGAAACCGTCGGCGCATGGAAGCCGAAGTCGATCAACCGCTTGGCAATGTCCTCCACCTCGACGCCGCTCGTTCCCTTCACCGCGCGTGGGTCCACGATGCATTCGTGCGCAACGCGGCCGTGCCGCCCTCGGTACAGCACCGGGAAGTGATCCTCCAGGCGGTGCGCGATGTAGTTCGCGTTGAGGATGGCGATCTTGGTCGCCTCGGTGAGCCCGCTCCCGCCCATCATGTGGATGTAGACCCACGAGATCGGGAGGATCGACGCGCTCCCCCACGGGGCCGCCGACACCGCGCCTAACGACGACCGGCCTTCCTGCGGCACGACCGGGTGGCCGGGCAGGAACGGGGCGAGGTGCGTCGCCACGCCAATGGGGCCCATGCCGGGTCCGCCGCCGCCGTGCGGTATGCAGAAGGTCTTGTGAAGATTCAGGTGGCACACGTCCGCCCCGATGTCGCCCGGGCGCGCCAGGCCAACCATCGCGTTCATGTTTGCGCCGTCCATGTAGACCTGCCCGCCATGCTGGTGCACGATGCGGCAGATCTCGGTAATGCCTTCCTCGAAGACGCCGTGGGTAGACGGATACGTCACCATCAGTGCCGACAGGTTGGCCGAGTGCTCCTCGGCGCGCGCGCGCAGGTCGGCGATGTCGATGTCGCCGTTCGCACCGGTCTTCACCACCACGATACGCATGCCGGCCATGGCCGCGCTGGCCGGGTTGGTACCGTGGGCGCTTTGCGGGATGAGGCACACGTTCCGGTGCGCCTCGTTCCTGGACTCGTGGTACCCCCGGATGACGAGCAGGCCCGCATATTCGCCCTGCGAACCAGCGTTAGGCTGCAGCGACACCTCCGCAAAACCGGTGATGTCGCAGAGGTCAGACTCCAGCGTCCGGAACAGGTCGCGATAGCCTTCGGTCTGCGCGTCCGGCGCAAACGGATGGATCCGGCCGAACTCCGGCCAGGTCACCGGCACCATCTCGGCCGTCGCATTCAGTTTCATGGTGCAGGAACCGAGCGAGATCATCGAGTGCACCAGCGACAGGTCGCGCGATTCGAGCTTCCGCATGTAGCGCAGCAGCTCATGTTCCGCATGGTACCGGGTGAAAACCGGGTGCGTCATGAAGGCGCTCGTGCGCGCAAACCGCTCGTCGTAGCGCGGGTCGATGTCGTTGGCCAGCGAAGCTACGGTGAACGCCAGCGGGTGGCCGCCGTTCAGCGCGACGAGC
>DATMBT010000467.1:0-10133 GCA_035559475.1 Gemmatimonadaceae bacterium | reverse complement strand
CCTGTCGCTGGCCCGTGGCGCCGCGCGACGCCAGGAATTCGCCGTTCGCGCGGCCCTCGGCGCTGGCCGGCTGCGACTCGTCAGGCAGCTCCTCACGGAGAGCCTGCTTTTGGGGACTGCCGCGGGCGTCATCGGCGTGGGGATTGCGATGGCCGGCACGCGCGGCCTCGTCAGGCTTGATCCGGGAATGATTCCGCAACTCGATGCCACCAGCGTAAACGGCACCGTGCTCGCGTTCGCGGTCCTGGCAACCTTCGCCTGCGCGGTGCTCGTTGGCATCGTGCCCGCGCTGCGGCAGTCGATGGCCAGCGTTCATGACGCCATCCGGAGCGGTCGGGGAAGCAGCGCACAGCCACGCCGACGGGTGCGCAGCGTCCTGGTCGTTGCGGAAGTCGCAATGGCGCTGGTGATCCTGGTGGGCGCTGGCCTCCTGACGCGCAGCTTCCTCGCGCTCCAGAAGGTTGACCAGGGATTTAGCCCCGGGCCAACGCTCACCTTTGCGGTAGCGTTGCCACGCGCTCGTTATGACAGCGCCGTGAAGATGGTGGCGTTCCACGACCAGCTGCAGAGGCGACTCGCAACCATACCAGGCGTCGAAGCGGTTTCCGCGATGGATCCACTACCGCTCGGCGGAAGTTCGTGGAGTGGCACGTTCCACATAGAAGGCCGGCCAAGCGCCCCCGGCCAGGAAGCGCCACACGGCGAATACAACGTCGCGCTGCCCGGGTTTGTGGGCACGCTGCGGATGCAGCTCCAGAAGGGACGCGAGTTCGAAAACACGGACGGTGCCGATGCGCCAATGGTCGCGATCGTGGACGACCGGCTCGCGGCGCAATACTGGCCCGGCGAAGATCCCATCGGGAAGCGCATCAGCTCGAACGGTGATGAAGGCCCGTGGGCGTCGATCGTGGGTGTCGTGCGTCACGTGTATCGGTCGGGCCCGAAGAGTGAAGGCGAGCCGCAAATCTATTTCCCGTTCCGCCAGCGTACGCAGACGCCGATGACTTACGCGCTGCGCACGACGGTCGACCCCCTGTCCATCACTCACACGGTGCGTGGTGTCGTGTCCGCGATCGACCCGGACCTGCCGATCGCACGCGTTGCATCCATGGCCACCCTGGAGTCGTCGGCGCTGGCGCGCGACCGGTTCAACGCGCTCATCCTGGCCATCTTCGCCGGCACTGCCCTGCTCCTGGCGGCGATCGGGCTCTATGGCGTGATGGCATACCTGGTCAGCCAGCGCCAGGGCGAGATGGGAATCCGCATGGCGTTAGGCAGCCGGCCGGGCGACGTCGCCCGCCTGGTGATCGGCGACGGGATGCGGATGGCCCTCGCGGGGATCGTGGTCGGAACGCTGGCGTCGCTCGTCCTGTCCAGCGCACTCGAGGGATTGCTGTACGGCATCTCGCCGACTGACCCGGTTACCTACGCAGTCATTGCGGCGACTTTGGCCATCGTCGCGCTGTTCGCGTCAGCACTGCCGGCGCGGAGAGCGACGAAGGCAGATCCGGCGAGCGCTTTGAGAGCCTGAGGAGACAAGAGGGAGGAGACAGGGAGCCCCAGCCGAGCGGTCACCTCACGCCGGAGCAATTACTTGCGTGGGCTCGTGGGTCATCAACTCCAGGGACTCGCGAGTCAGCGGCTTGGTGAGCAAGTACTCAAAACCCGCGTCCAACGCCGCGGCATGATCCTCGGGTGAACTGTAGCCGGAGAGGGCGACCAGTCGAACCGATTGCAACGACACGTCGGCGCGGCACATCCGAGCGACCGCGAAGCCGTCCATCGTGCCAGGCAAGCCGAGATCACACAGGATGAGATCCGGAACGAGCTCGCGCGCCACGCCCATCGCTTCATGCCCATCGAGGGCGACACGCACCTCGAAACCCGATAGCTCCAGCAAGTCGGCCAGGCTGTCAGCCATGTCCTTGTTGTCTTCCACGAGGAGTACGGTCTGGCGGCCGCGGTGCGACGGCGACGCGTCCAGACTGAGCGGCTCGTCCACGCGATCGGCGATCGGCACGCGCAGGGTGAACAGCGCCCCTTTCCCGAGTCCCTCGCTCGTCGCTGAGAGCGATCCGCCTTGCAGCCTGGCCAGTCGGCTGGCGATGGAAAGCCCGAGCCCGAGCCCGCCGCCAGCTCGATCACGACCCTGCTGGTGCTGCGTAAACGGCTCGAACAATTGACGCGCGAACTGCTCGTCGAATCCAGCACCCGAGTCCTGGACCGCTACCTCGGCGTGGGTTGCGCCGTCCACCAGCGAGAGTTGAACAGTGCCGCCCGGCGGCGTGAACTTGATGGCGTTCGACAGAAGATTGTCGACAATCTGGCGAAGTCGAACACGGTCGGCGGTGACGTCGCACGGGTTGCTCGTGAACTTCGCGAGCAGACGCAGTCCGGCCGCCTGCGCGCGCTCCTGATGTTCGTTCGCCGCATCGGTCAGCAAATCCTGAAGCCGCAAGCGCTCGAGGCGAACCGACACCTGACCTAACGCGATTCGCGAGGCGTCCAGCAGATCCTCCAGCATGCGTGAGATCGCGGTGGTCTGCCGGTCCAGCCGCTCCACCAACTGAACCGCGCGAGGATCCTGCAGCCGCAGGAGTCCCATGGCGTCGGCAGCCGCGCTGATCGCGCCCACCGGATTGCGCAGCTCATGCGCGAGAATGGCGATGAACAGGTCTTTCTGCCGATCCTTTTCCTCGAGCGCGAGCTTGGCCTGTTCCAACTCCTGGCGTTCGTTCAGCTCACGCAGCGTAATCAGCTCTTCGAAGAGGCGCCCACCCATCTCGCAGCGCTCAGCCTCGGAGTCCTCGAGCAACAGGCGGGCGAGCTCTTCATGTCCGCGCATGATGGCGCGCATGTCTTCTTCGGTTTCAATCTCCGGATGCAACATCGTCCAGTAGTGGGCGGTGCGGATGAACGCGAGGCAGCCGTTGAAAAACTCGAAGCGTCGAGCGCCGAGCGTACGAAGCAGGGCCCGCCTGGCACGTTCACTTCGCGCCGGCTCGGCGAACATCATCGCGGCACAGGCAAAGATCGCGTCTTCGACGTCACTGTCCGCGGCCGGCCAGGACTCGAGCGTGGCAGTGAATCCCTCGAGAAACTCGTAGACTGGAGCCATGTCGCGCCGCCAGGGAGAAGGCCGCTGCAGCAGCCTGACGACATCCTCGATGGTCTGGCGATCGGCCGCGGCGTCGCCCGCAGCGTGGCCGTGATCATCACCGAGGAGAAATCCGACATGACGCACGATGCAGTAACGCATCGGACACAGGCGGGACAACCAGACGAAGAGCCGTTCCTTGAAGAGCGACGGCATGGGGTTGTCCAGATAGCCGGCCTTGGCGAAACCCCAGAGTTGCTGAACGAGTTCGGGCGCGGCGGCAGCAGAGCGGAAAAAATTCGGCAGAATGCCGAAGCGGTCACCTACTTCCGTTTCGAATGCGTTGCGTTGAGCGGGATCGAAAGCCAATTACGCCATCCCTTCCGGCTGCGGCAATTCACAGGTGTGAAAGCTAGCGAGAAGGTTGGACCCGCGCTTGAGGAGCGACGCACCATTCACGGTCCGCGGCTAGTACGCCACAACTACCAGATAGGCACCGTCTGCGAAGCCGCCATAGTCCAGGCCGTCACGCTCTTAGTCTGCTGGAGAAGTCTGACGTTCTCCGTCTTGATACTCGAGCAACGAAATCCAGATAGATGCTTTCGAGCGCACAGCCGTCTGGGATGCGCGCGTTAGTTCGGGCTTCGTTGGCGTTTCGGTCGGGGAGGCAATAGCGTTCCCCCGTGCCGCTCGGAGACCAGGTACTCCTGCTGTTCCTCTTCGCGATTCCGGTCGCGTGCGTGAGCTGGACGGTCACTCACGAGGAAGTCTTCAGCGAGCTGCGTGACTGGCTCACCACCAGGAGCCAGGCCAGCCGGAACCTCGTGTCACGCAAGTTCTTCTATCTCTTCACCTGCGAGTACTGCTTCAGCCACTATGTGACCATCGGGATGCTGTTCTTGACCCGGTTCACACTGGTATTTGCCGATTGGCGTGGCTACGTGATCGCCGGCTTCTCGATCGTCTGGATCGCCAATCTCTACATGAGTCTCTTCGGACGGCTGCGCCTCGCCATTACTTCCGAGCGACAGGACATCGCGGTGGTCGAGAAGATGGCGGCGGAGGAGGAGGGCAGCGAAAGTGCCAAGCGGTGAGCCGCTACGCTCCGTGATGGGGTGAGCCCCAGTCGCCTAACGGCTCGCGAGGGCAGGCACACCTGCCGGCAGGACATCGTCCCTCGCTTCCAATCACTCCCTGATGCCTGATTCCAATCCCAGTCTGAAAGCATCCGTCCGCGACAGTGCCAGCAACACCAGAGCAAGTCCCGAGTACGCCGCCGCCCAGTGCCATGGCAACGAGGACGGGATGGTCCACGGCAGATAGACTCCTCCACTCGGCAGCACCGAATGGATGAAGCCGAACAGGGAGAGCGCCCCGCAGATGAGCAGCGTTATGCAGGCTGGCACGATCAGTCGATCCGTGAGAAAAGCGACCGCGGCGCCCCAGAGCATTGCGGTAACGATGAAGCCTGACGCGAGCATGATCATCACGCCCACGGTTTGAACGAATGCTGGATTCGTGAGGCCGGTGGCCTGCATCGTCCGCACGGGATCGAGCGCGGCGCCCATCAGCGCGCCGTTGTAGACCTGTGACAGCATGATCTGCACGACGACAGCGACGCTGGGGAGGACAGCGATCGTGACTGCCGCCATGTGACGCCGGGGCGTCGCGCTGTATGCCTGTCCCGCGATCTCGAGACCGATGAAGAAGAGCACCGGCGCGAGTGCGGGTCGCGGCAGAAGGGCCGCCATGAAACCGATGTACCCGAAGATGCCGCCAAGCCCGACGAAGAGGCCCGTGAGGAGCGTGTACCCTGCCCGGCCGCCCATTGCCTTGTACGCCGGGTGACCGATGTAGGGCGTGGTCTGGCTCATGCCACCGCAGATGCCGGCGACCAGCGTGGAGACTGCCTCGGTGAGCAGGATGTCGCGCGTCTTGTAGTCGTCGCCGGCGAGGCGCGCGCTCTCGGTGACGTTGATGCCTCCCACGATGGTCAGGATGGCAAACGGAAGCGCAACCGGGAGGTAGTCGCGCAGTGCGGACGGCATCCCCGCGATGAAGCCGAGCGACGGCGTGGGTAGAGCGAAGAGCATGCTCGCGTCAGGCACCACCACTGGGTGCACGGTGAGTCCCCACGCACCGAGTCCGTAGTACAGCGCTGCACCGACGGTCACCGCCACGAGGACCGCCGGCGCCTGGAACGGCAGGCGGATGCGTGCGACGAGCGCGTACAGGATCAGGCCCAACGCGATCATGCCGACGACCGGCTCCGCGTAGATCTCGCCGAGCTGCAACGCGCCGAGCAGCGCGACACCGACTCCGCCGATGGACCCAAGCAGACCAGCCTTGGGAATCCAGCGTCCGATGCGTTCACCGATGAAACTCATGCCGACCTTGAACACGCCCATGAGGACCATGGTCGCCATGCCGACCTGCCAGGCGACGATCGCGGCTTCGCGCTCCTGCATGGTGGCCTTCGCGGCAAGGAACGCAGGTCCGAGCACCGCGAGAGCCACGCCGATGGTGGACGGCGTATCCGTACCCAGCGGCATAGCGGTAACGTCATCGCGCCCGGTGCGACGCCCGAGACGAATGGCCATGACGGTGTAGACCAGGTTTCCGACCAGGACGCCTAACGCCGTGCCGGGGAACATGCGGGTGAATACGATGTCGGACGGGAAACCAAACCCGCCCACGAGGATGCCCGCCAGCACGGCGAGGTTCACCACGTTGTCGAGCATGAGCCCGAAGAAGGCGTTGACGTCGCCGATGGAGAACCAGCGAGGGAGACTTGCCGTGTTGGTCATGGACGTCGCATGGACTGGAAGGCACGCTACGTTGCGCAGGGCGTTCCAAGGTGCGCGACGCTTACCGTGCTCGCCAGATGAGCTCGCAAGAAATGCCGAGATGGATAATCCGAGTGCATCCGGGGTTACAATCCTTCATGCACATCCACAGAACCGAACCGGAGGTCCTGATGAAGACGCGTCTGGAAAAGGCAACGACGAAGGCAGGTCGGGTGGCAAAGAAGGCAACGCGGGCAGCATCTAGCCTGGCGGCTTCAACGAGCAAATCCGTCACGGCGGCCGTGAAGAAGGTGCAGCGCAAGCGGAAGATCGCCCAGATGAAGAGAACCGCGAAGAAGGTTGGCGCCGGATTGGCCGCTGCGGCAGCGATCACTGGCGCGGCGCTCGCCGTCCGAGAGGCGCGGAAGCCGAAATCGCGCTTCAGCTAGACACAATGCTGGATTGAGGGCGGCCAGTGTCTCGTTATGGGCACTGCCGCCCGCAGCTCCAGCCGTTCAGACGAACGCGATCCACTGGCGGAGCACCTTTACGAAGGCGCGCTTTCGCGCCTCAATGTCCTGAAGGTTGCTGAACGTGACCACCGCGCGGTCGGCGCTCTTCCACTCGAGCATTGACTCAGGGTCGTCGATCGTGCTGTGGGCTTTTACGTCGGGGCGCGGCTTTACGCCCATGTGCAGGATGATCTGCACACCACCCTTGTGACGCAGCTGGAACGTCGCGAAGTGTTCGCTGGTGAAGAAGCTCGGCGCGTTCCATTTGATGCCCTCACTGACCGCGCGATCCACTCCGAGGATGATTTTTCGCAGTGCGAGAATCTCCTGTTTCGCCGGGTGTTTCAGCGACGCCAGGAAACTTTCCACGTCATTCGACGCACGACTCATCGTCCGCGTGCCGCCGATTAATGCTTGAGCGCGGCTGCTCGCGCGCGGGCGCTGTCGGCACGCGCCCGGAAGATCGGATCGCCACCACCCCATGCGTGCGCCACCAGCGTGTAATGCGTGGCTGCACTGTCAGCGACGCCAGCGGCGTCCCACGCGTGCGCGAGGATCTCATGGAGTTCGGTATGCGTGACATAGAAATTCGAGGCATCGAGCTTGCCGCGGAGTGCTGGCGTCACGACGGCCACTGCCTCGCGGGGACGACCAAGACGAAGGAGCAGGCGGCCAAGCTCACTGTTTGTGGATGTGTAGCCAGCCGTCGGTGACCAGATCGCGGCGCGGAAGTGCTTCTCGGCACCCGGCAGGTCCTGTCGTGCCAGAAGAAGGAGGCCGCGCACATACGCGTGGAGACGTCGATCGCGACCGCTGCCGCTCTTTGCTCCGTACGCGGCGATAGTGTCGGCACGCGCGGCCAGGGTCGTGGTATCTCCCACAGCAGCCAGCGCGCGGGCCACGTGCGTCAACCCCCATGCGCGATCCCGTGCTGCTCCCGACTCCACTTCATCGGACGCGCGCCACAGGGAGATCGAGTCGAACAGCGCAGCCGACTGGCGGAATTGGCCGGATTCGAAGAGCGCTACCGCAAGCGGTCGCGCGTCCTGCGTCGCCGAGCCGCGCGGGGCCGCCGCGCCAGGTGCTTCTGTCGCGCGAAACGCGCGCGCGACTTCTACCGCCTCGGCCATCCGTCCCTGGTACCGGAGTGAGATGACGAGCGCCCACATCGCGCTGCGTCGCGCAAGCGCGTTACCCGCGTGTATCCCTTCGCGCAGGAGGCGATCCGCGGCCGTGAAGTCTCCCATACGGATCGCGTGAAAGGCCGCGCGATCCGCAGTCGCCACAGCGTCACCGTCGAGTGAGGCAATGTGCGCGGCGACCTTCTCCGCTTCGGTGAAGTGACCAGCGCGCTCGAGCACATCCCATAACGCGATCCACGGTCCCGGAAGTCCTGGCTGCAGCCGCACGTACCGTCGGGCCTCGCGCTCAGCCGCAGGGAGAGAGTCGGCGAGTTCGTAGGCAAGGATGATCGAGGTGAGCGCCGAACAGGCGTTGCACCCCCATGCGCCGACAGTGCGGGTGAACGCGAGCGAGTCCATCTCGACCACCCTCTCAAGGGGTGGTATCGCGGCGAGGAAGTCACCTTCCTGACTTTTGGCAATCCCGGCGTAGAGATAACCCTCTGTCTCCTGCGGAAAGCGAGTGACCAGGGAGTCCGCCAGCGCGCCGAGTTCGGGCGCGGACACGAGATACGCGGCGCCGGCACGGATGATGAGTCGTTCCCGGTCGCTCGCACGTGCCGACAGGCGCAGGGCGGTGGCGAGCCTGGACACGAGTACGGCACGCAACTGTGCTACGCGACTGTAGAACCAGGCGGCCATCGCAAACGTGGAGTCCTCGCGAAGCGCGGCGCCGAACAATCGCTCGGCAGCCGCCCGGTCGCCCTGGATAAGCGTCCGCACGCCCTCGACGTAGAGCCCATACGCGACCGCTGAACGCGTCGTGACGTCGGCGATCGATCCCGACGGCACGCCGGCACCTAACGCGGCCACGAGATGTGCGGTTCCGCTGTCGACCAGCGCGAACAGGTCCCTGCCTTCAATGGTGCGCACATCGCGGATCGCGCCGGTCGCGATATCCACGCGCCGGAGATCGAGACGCAGCGATTCTCCCGGTCGCGTGTACAGCGCGCCGTCGATGACTTCAGTCGCCCCAGCCTGGCGTGCCGCGCTGACGAGTGCCCCGGCGCTGGTATCGCCGGGCGTCGTCATCAGTTCGAGCATCCGGCCCTGACTGACCACGCGGAGCCCTGGTGCGCGCGCCAGGCTCGTGGCCAGAAGGTCCGCGACGGGAGCCGCCATCGCGCGCGTCGCGGAATCAGCGCCGTAGCTCACGATGCGCCCCACGGCGACGATCACGCCGGACCGGTCATCCGAGTGAACGATGCGACCGGCCATCAATCCGCGGATTGAGAAAAAACCTGCGACGACGACGACCAGGGAGATGAAGGCGAAAGCGACCCACCGCTTCTCTGCTCGGGGGCGAGCACGCGTTTCGGGGCGCACCTCGTCTGGAACCGGCAGTCGGGAGTGTTCGCGCGGACCCTCTCCGCCCGTCAGCGTAGGGGCGTCAGGTTCGGTGGCTGGTGTCGGAAGCGCCGCCGCTGGAGCGGGTGACCTGATCGAAGTTACCGGCGTCGCGTCCACGGATGGCGCATCCGAGACGTCTCGTAACTTCGCGGCCAGGGCCATCACGTCCCGGTCCGGCGGAAGGTCGAGCTCCTGCTCCAGCAACACCTCATAGATGTGCGCATGTCGCAGTGCCCCGGCACGATCACCCGCGGCAACCAACGCGCTCATGAGTCCCACGGTCACCCGTGCGTTGAGCGGGTCCAGTGCAGCGAGTTTACGCCACCACGCGACAGAGTCTTCGGGCTGACCCTGCGCCAGCGCGGTGCGCGCGAGCGATTCGAGTACACGAGCGTGGTCGTGCGCCAGCGCCGTTCGCTCCTTCTCGATCCACCGCGCGAACTCATCTGCGCCGGAAAGATGAAAACCGTCGAGGAACGGTCCCTGGTAGAGTGATGCGGCGCGCGAATCGTCTCCGCGCGACACCGCGGACATGAACTCACCAACGTCGGTCGAGACGAGCGCAGGATCGAACCGAAGTTCCTTGGCGCCAGTGATGACCTCTTCCGCACCCAGGTCCTTGCGCAGCGCATAGAGCGCCTGGGTCAGCGTGCGCGCGCCCTGCTCGTCGGCATCGGGCCAAAGCAAGGAGAGGATCTTCTCCCGGCTGATCCCGCGATCTCCTGCGCGCGCAAGAAGGGCGAGAATGCTCAGACGTCGAGGCTGGCCTGCGGCGCCGGCGAGTGTCTTGCCGTCGTCTCCACGAACAGAGAGGCCACCCAACGTCTGGATTCGGATCACTTCCACCCGCCTCGGCCTCGAGAGAACGCCGCAAACCTAGGGATCGAATGAATGCCCGGCAACGAACGGCCGGAAGCTCGTTGGGGGATAACACGAGAAAGTCACCTCGAGGTCTTCAGGCCTGTTTTCCAGCGACAGGGAGGCCCACTCACGGTTGCCCGGCGCCAAGTGCGACAACGACTTGCGACAGGTGATCAAGCCGTGGTTTGCGCGGAACCGCGATCCCGATGTTCACCCTGCACGCCACATCGGCGCGCCGGACACAACGTCCAGATCGCAACGCCATACATCGGAGTCGAATATGCGTACCAGCTTCCTTCTGCTCTCAGCCGCCCTGGTTCTTGCCGCCTGCGACGACGCGGCCGAG
>DATMBT010000466.1:0-7306 GCA_035559475.1 Gemmatimonadaceae bacterium | reverse complement strand
CTGGGGATTCGTTGGCAGGACATCACGCACGTCGCCAACACGCACTTTCACGCCGACCATACCTCCGACATCGCGACGCTGGTCTACGGTTGGCGATACGGCCAGCTCCCGCCGAAGTCCGATCCGGTGGAGCTCATAGGTCCGGTGGGATGGCAGGCAATCCTGGACGCCATGAAGGCCGCGTTCGGTGAGGCGTTGCTCGACCCGCCGCCACCGCTCACGGTCACCGAACTCGCGCCGGGCGTGGACCATGCGCTCGCGCAGGGCGTCGTCCTGCAGTCGTACAAGGTTCCACATACGCCTGAGAGTGTGGCATATTCTCTCAACGGACGTGGCTGTCGTGTGGTCGTGACCGGGGACACCGGGTTCGACGCGGGACTGGGCGCCTGGGCGGCGGGGTGTGATGTCCTGCTGTGTGAGTGTTCGCTGCCGGACTCGATGGCGTTGCCCATTCACCTGACGCCACGCCAGTGCGGTGCCCTCGCGGCGATCGCACGCCCGAAGCGACTGGTGCTGACGCACTTTTACTCACCAGTCGAGGCGGAAGACATCGCAGGCCAGGTCGCCGAGCTGTTCGACGGCACCGTGGTGTGTGCGCATGATGGTTGGTCACTCGAGCTCGAGGAAGGAGAGTCGTAATGCTTGTCGTTATGCACCACGGCGCAGCGCCGTCGGAGGTGGAAGCAGTGTGCCAGGCCATTCGCGACATGGGCTACACGCCCGTGCCCATGCCGGGCGAACAACGCACCGCCGTCGGGCTCATTGGCAACGACGGACCGGTGGACGACTCGAACGTCGTCGGCCTGCCCGGCGTCGCGCAGGTGCTGCACGTATCGAAGCCCTACAAGCAGGTGTCGCGCGAATGGAAATCCGAGACCACGCTGGTGAACCTCGGTCGCGGCGTCGTGGTGGGCGGTCGCGATGTAGTGGTAATCGCCGGCCCGTGCTCTGTAGAATCTGAGGAGCAGATCATTGCCTCCGCGCGCGCGGTGAAAGCGGCCGGCGCGACCGCGCTGCGTGGCGGCGCGTTCAAGCCACGCACGTCGCCCTATTCCTTCCAGGGGCTCGGCAAGAAGGGGCTCGAGCTGCTCGCACTCGCCAGGCAGGAAAGCGGCCTCCCCATCGTGACCGAAGCGATGGATGAAGCAGGCGCCGAGCTGGTCGCCGAATTCGCCGACTGCATCCAGTTAGGCGCACGCAACATGCAGAACTACTCGCTGCTCAAGGCCGTGGGTCGCCTGCGCAAGCCGGTCCTCCTCAAGCGCGGCCTCGCGGCCACCATCACCGAGCTGCTGATGAGCGCCGAGTACATCCTGGCGGAAGGCAATTCGCAGGTGATCCTGTGCGAGCGCGGCGTGCGGTCGTTCGACAGCGCGGCGCGCAACATGTTCGACCTGAATGCCATTCCGATCGTGCAACGGCTCTCGCACCTGCCCATCATCGCCGACCCGAGCCACGGTACGGGACTTCGCGACAAGGTGACGCCGATGGCGCGCGCTGCCGTTGCCGCGGGCGCGGACGGGATCATCGTCGAGGTGCATCCGAATCCCGATCGCGCATTGTCAGATGGATCACAAAGCCTGTTCCCGGAACAGTTCGCGCAGCTCATGGAAGCCTTGCAGCTCATCGCAGGTGCCATTGACCGCAGCATTTCCGCGAGCCCGGCTCAGGTGGAACTGGGGGTCGGCTGAGGGTACCAGACAGAGCAGACGCTGCGTGTGCAGCCGGAAGCACCCAGCCTAACCAATAGATTGCCACCATGTCTGTCCTGACCCTTCTGCTGGTAGCCACGCTGCAATCGCCCGCCGACAAGGCGATCGATGCTGCGGTGGTCGCGTACGCGGGCATCCGCACCGCGAAGGCAACGTTCGAACAGACCATCACGAACCCGCTGCTTGGCTCCGAGCTCAAGTCGCGCGGTGAATTCGAACAGTCCCGTCCCAACCGTTTCGCGTTCCGTTTCACCGACCCGAAGGGCGACGTGATCGTGTGCGACGGTCGTTATGTGTGGGCGTACCTGCCGACGTCGACGCCTGGCCGCGTGAACCGGGCTCCGTGTGGTGGCGACCAGGCGGGTTCGCTGGACCTGATCGGTGAGTTCTTCACCAGCCCGAAGGACCGCTACACGATTGGTGACGGCGGTGCCGCAACGATAGGCGACCGAAAGACGCACGTGGTGCTGCTGACACCCAGGTCGAAGAACGCGGCGTTCACGCGCGCCAAGGTCTGGATTGAGCCAACCAGCGGCTCACTCGTGCAGTTCGAGGCCGTCGAACCCAGCGGATTGACGCGACTGGTGCGCATCACGCGCTTCACGCCTAACGCGCCGGTCAACCAGGGCGCGTTCACCTTCACGGTGCCGAAGGGCGTGAAGGTCGTGGACATAAAATAGAGAACGAACGGCGCGAACTGCCAAAGGGCGCGAACTGCCGAACAGCGCGAACTGCCGAACAGCGCGACCTGCCAGACGGCGCCAACTGCCGAACGGCGCGACTGCCGAAGAGCGTCAACGAAACGCGTTTATCGTTCGGGTCCCGCGTCGTTCGGGTCCTGCGTCTTTCGGGTCCTGCGTCTTTCGGGTCCTGCGTATTTCGGGTCCTGCGTCTTTCGCTCCTGCGTCTTTCGGGTCCTGCGTATTTCGGGTCCTGCGTCCGTTTTGCTCGTCAGTACTTTCCCGCTTCCTGCTTGCCTGCCGACGCCTGGCGCTCGGCCACCACTCGCGAGAGCAGGTCCGCCGGAGACGTCGCGCTCGCCGCGAGGTTCACCGCCGCCTGGATCACCAGGTCGTCCGCAATCGCGCGCTCCGCTTCCGCTTCGGGCCCGAAGACAAAACGCGCGATCTCACGGCCCAGGAGGCTCGAGACCAGCGGCGCCGCGCCATCGAACGCGGACCGGTCAAACCGGAAGCCACGTTTCCGCATGGCGCTCCAGAGATCGTCGCGCATGGCCGGCGTGACTACGAAATCGCGCGACCGCACCGCGCCTCGCGAACGGAGTGTCATCGCCACGTCTACCATGGCATCGCGGAACTCGTTGACCCGATTCCCGAGCGCATCCTCGAGCGCCTGATCCCCGGGCGCGAGCGCGGTGTCGCCCGCGGGGAGGTCGGGAACGATCCCTCCACCGCCATCAATGCGACGACCATGTTCCGTGCGGAAGGTGTCGGCTGGCTGGCTCTCCTCGATCCCCTGCGTGGCGCGCGGCCGGTCTATGGAGCGGCCCGATGGCGTAAACCAGCGCGCGGTGGTTATGCGCACGCCTCCGCCGGAACTGACCGCAAAGATTCCCTGCGCGCTTCCCTTCCCGAAGGTCGTCCGTCCCATGACGACCGCCCGGTCATGGTCCTGCAAGGCACCGGCGACAATCTCTGACGCGCTGGCGCTTCCGGCATCGACCAGCACGACCAGCGGAAGGTTCGGCCACTGCTGCTTCGCCGAATCGCGAAACTGTTCGGTCGCGCCCGGGCCACGCCCGCGCATCGAGACGATCACCTGCGTCGCGTCGAGGAACATGTCCGCCACACCGACGCCCTGCGACAGGACACCACCCGGGTTCCCACGCAGGTCCATAACGAGTGACTTCATGCCCGCGGCCTGCAGCGAGTCAACGGCCGCATGGAGTTCCCTGGCCGTGGAATCGTTGAAGATGTTGACGTCGACGTAACCCACGCCCTGCGCGAGCATGGCCCTGCGCCCCACGGCGCGCCGGTGCACACCGCCGCGTTTGAGCGTAACCGACAAGCGCCGCGGGTCTCCCGGCCGCTCGACCACGACGTGGACGTCACTTTCCGGCGGACCGCGCAACGCCCTTATGGCCTCGTCGGTCATCCATCCACGAGTCTTTACGCCGTCGATTTCCACCACCCGGTCTCCGGTGCGCAGCCCTGCACGCTCAGCTGGTGAACCCGGGAACGGCGCGATGATCATCGGATACTCGTCGCGGCGCTGGATGTCCGCGCCGATGCCGATGTAGTTGCCGGTGGTCTGCTCCGTGAGGCGCCTGAGACGATTGGGCGGCAGGTAGAGCGTGTACGGGTCGTTGAGCTCGCGCAGCATGCCCACCATGGCGTGCTCGTACAGGGTCGAATCGGAAATTGAGTCGACGAAGTACTGCCTGACGTGGCCGAGGACCGTGTCGAAGAGGCGCGCGCTGGTGAAATCGGGCTCGCGCACGTTGAGGCCGCGACCGATCACCCAGCCACCGCCGACAAGGGCGGTGCCGAGCGCGGTGGCTACAGCAAGAGTGCGCGCTTTCATGAAGAAAGGGTTGCCGTCAGGAGTTGGACCCCGCAAGGGTCGGGGCGGTTTGCGGAAAGTGGCGCATCACCTCAGCCGCGATTCGTCCCGCAACCGCGGACTCTTCGCCGCTCGCATCAACAAGGACGATCGGGCCCGCCTCCGGATGACGCTGCTGCCAGTCCAGAGTCGCAAACTCCATGAAGGCCCGGTGGACGCGTTCGTAGAAAGCGGCACCGGATCGCTCAATCCGATCGTGTTCGCTGCGACGCGCAGCCCGTTCCAATCCGGCCCCAGCTGGCAGGTCGAGCAGGATGGTCAGGTCTGGAATCAGACCTCCGGTCGCGAGGGCGTTGGCTCGACGAACGTTTTCGGCCTGAAGTCCGCGTCCGGCTATCTGGTACGCGTAAGTCGAAAGGAAGAACCGGTCTGCCAGGACGAACTCTCCCCTGAACAGCGCCGGTCGCACGACGTCGGCCACGAGTTGCGCGCGCGACGCCATGAACAACAACGCTTCCGTTCTCTCGTCGAGGCGACTGCGCGTATCGAGCAGCAATCGGCGGATTTCGTCACCCGCCGGCGTCCCTCCAGGCTCACGCACCGCGTGCGCCACGAATCCCTTGCGCTCGAGGAGCGTGTGCAGGTGCTGAAGCTGGGTCGACTTCCCGACTCCCTCGATTCCTTCCAGGATAATCAGGCCGCCGGCCATCAGATCAACCCAGCGTGATGATCGGGCTTGCCGCGCCGCTCTTGATGCCCTCGGCAATCCAGTTGTTCACCTGCATCATGAGCTTATCGAAGTTGGTCTGGGCCACGAGCGCGCGCTGGTAGGTGGGATTCACCTGGATCTTGGACACCAGTTCGTCGAGCTCCCGCTCCATTTCTTCGGGCGGCTCTGTCCCGCGCTCGATCATGCCCTGCGCCGTCCCGCGAAGCTCTTCCATGCGGCGCAGTAACGCCACCGCGTCGCGATCCTCGCTCAGTGACTCGTTGGCACGCTTGAGCGCCTGGTATTCACTGCTCTGGCCAATGAGGCGGCCCAGTTCCTTGCCTTTCTGATCGAGCATGTCCGTCCCCGTTCGACGTGATCCGCTGGCTATGCCTGCCGGCTCCAGCTCAACTCCGTGTGGCCAGGACAAAACGGTCGCGGCCCATCAGGTCCTGGTGCAAAACGATCTCCTTGAACGCGCCCTCGCCCCCAGCAGCCATGAATTCCACCACCTGAAGCGCCCGCCTGCTGTCTACTTCGAGCGCGAGAAGGCCTCCCGGGCAAAGTAGCGCGGGGGCGCCTTCGATGATCTTTCGCGTTGCGTCCAGGCCCTGCCCGCCGGAGAAGAGGGCATGGCTGGGCTCCCAATCCCGCACCGACGGGGGCAGCGCCACCGCTTCATCAAACGCGATGTACGGTGGATTCGAGACGAGCACATCGAGTTGCTCCCCGTGCAGTGGAGCGAGCAAGTCACCAACTCGAAACTCCACCATCGCGGTCGACTTTCCGTTCAGCAGTCGCGCGTTTTCACGAGCCACTTCGATGGCGTCCGCGGCAACGTCGGTCGCGATGACGCGATCAAAGTGACCCTCTGCGGCGAGCGCGAGGGCGATTGCACCGGAGCCCGTCCCCACGTCCGCCACAAGACCACCGCGTCGCTCATTGCAATGGCGCAGGACCAGGTCCACGAGAACCTCGGTTTCCTGGCGTGGGATCAGCACCCTCTCGTCGACTTCCAGACCCAAGTGCCTGAACGCGGCCCGCCTGACGGCGTACGCAAAGGGCATTCCGGTTGCGCGTCGGTTTGCCATGGCGAGGGCGCGTGCCACCAGGTCGGCGGGCGCAGAATCATCCGCATGGACGCGGGGCCAGAAACGGTTCTGACCCACAACGACGGCCACGAGGTCGCGAGCTTCCACCGCCGAATCGGCCACGCCTGCCCTCGACAACAAGACGGCGATTTCGTCCACCAGCGTCCCGATGGAGCGCGGCGCATGCAACCCGCTTACCGGGATGGCACCAGCGACGCGTCCGTTCACACTTCCTCCGCTAGTCGTTCCTCGGTGTCGGCAAGCTTCATTGCCTCGATGAGGCGGCCGATGTCCCCATCCATGATTCGTGGCAGGTCGTGCAGCGTCAGGTTGATGCGGTGGTCGGTCACACGACTCTGCGGGAAGTTGTACGTCCGGATCTTTGCCGAACGATCTCCGGTCGAGACCTGCGACTTGCGCATTTTCGCCCGTTCCGCCTGCAGCGCCTGGAGGCGGGCATCGAGGATCTTGGCGCGCAGCACTCCCATCGCCTTGATCTTGTTCTGAAGCTGCGAGCGCTGGTCCTGCTGGGTGACGACGATGCCGGTCGGGATATGCGTTATGCGGACGGCCGAGTCGGTCGTGTTGACGCCCTGGCCACCCGGACCCGAGGCACGGTACACGTCGATACGCAGGTCCTTTTCGTCGATCTCGACGTCGACCTCTTCGGCTTCGGGAAGTACGGCGACCGTGGCGGCGGAAGTGTGGATGCGGCCCTGAGCTTCGGTCTCGGGCACGCGCTGCACGCGGTGCACGCCGGACTCCCAGTGCATCTCACCGAAGGCACCCGCGCCATCGACTTTCATGACGGCCTCCTTGACTCCACCCTTCACGCCTTCAGCATACTCGAGCATCTCGATCTTCCAGCCTTTGCGCTCGATATACCGGGTGTACATGCGGAGCAACTCGGCGGCGAAAAGCGCCGCCTCGTCGCCGCCAGTTCCCGCGCGAATCTCGACGATGCACGCCCGCTCGTTAAGCGGATCCTGGGGGACGAGGAGTGGCATGGCCTGTTCCTCGAGCTGCGCGATCCTCTGCTCGGCGCGCGCTACTTCGTCCCGGGCTTCCGCTGCCAGTTCGGGATCGTCGGCGAGGGCGCGCGCCTGCGCCAGTTCGTCGTCCACTTTCGCGAGTCTATTCGACAGCGCGACGACTTCGAGGAGGCGCTGGTGTTCGCGGCCCAGAGACGCGCGGAGTTTCGAGTCGCGGAGCGTCTTCTGGTCGCTCAACTCCTGCTCAACGGCGGCGGCCCGCTCGACCGCCGCCGCGAG
>DATMBT010000465.1:0-4389 GCA_035559475.1 Gemmatimonadaceae bacterium | reverse complement strand
CCGGTTACGGCCGCGAACCACCGTGAAAACCGACGTGCGCAGTTTGTTCGCGGCGCTGTCGAGTCCTGGCGTCGCCGGACGGCCCGCCACTGGAGCAACGGTCGTCGAATTGGAGGTGGCCACCGGCGTACCCGGTCCGCCTGCGCGAGACGCGGCGGCCGAATCGGGGCCACGACCAGCACCTGAGGTTGAATCCGGAGCGGCGGTGGTGACCTTCGCCCCACTGTCGGCCGCCACGTTAGGTGCTGGAGCCGCATCACCGCCAAGTTGCTTGACCAGGATCGCAATGACCACCACGGCCAGCGCTACGCCGGCGAACAACGGGCCGCGGCGTTTGGTCGGCGTGACGGGCATGGGCGGCGGCGTTGGAATCGCGACGCCCACGCCTGACGGTGTGTTGATCCCGGCGCCGCTTCCGGTGACCGGATCGATGCCTGCCGCCCCTGCTTCTGCCTTGAGGTCCGCCGGCGACATCACTGTCGTGTTGACGAGCTGCGCGGCATGTGCCGCCTGCCGCGGCATCCCGGGCATCGGCGTTTCCAGCGTTGGCACACCACGGACCGGCGTCGACTCCACGGTGCCAAGTCGTGCCGGTGTGACCGCACGCTGCGTGAGGAGGTTGAAGTACTCCTCGGCCGATGGCGTCATCGGCAGCTTCGACACACCGGCATAGAAGTCGGCGGCGAACATCAGCGCATCGTCGTAGCGCGAGTTGGCATCCGTCGCCAGCACCCGGTCCATCGCGGCCTGCAGGTCTTCCGGCCACTCCACGTCGGGGCGGACGTCGCTCAGGCGACGAGGCGCCTTCGTCATCTTCGACAACAGGACTTCCTGCGACGTCATGCCGGAAAACGCGCCTTCGCCCGTCAGCATCCGGAAGGCGATGAGGCCTAACGTGTAGATGTCCGAGCGCGCGTCGAGCTTGTCGCCCGCGATCTGTTCGGGACTCATCCACTCGGGCGTCCCGACGATGAGGCCCGTCGAGGTGAAGTGCTGCGTCTCGCGCCCCATCACGCGCGCGATGCCGAAGTCCAGCAGCTTGACCAGGTCCGTGCGCGCCCGCGTCCGCCCGATCATCACGTTGTCGGGCTTGAGGTCGCGGTGCAGGATGCCCAGCGAGTGCGCGGCAGCGAGGGCGTCGGCCGTCTGGCTGACGATGTCCGACGCGCGGATGTGGTTGATGACCTTCTCGCGATCGAGAATCGCCGTCAGGGGTTCGCCCTCGACGAACTCCATGGCCAGGTAGACCACGCCCTCTGACGTTTCGCCGAAATCGTAAACGCCGGCGACGTTAGGGTGCGTGATCTGGCTGGCGTTTTCCGCCTCGCGGTGGAAACGGCCGATCGCAGCGGGATCCTTGGTGAGCCAGGCGCGCATCACCTTCACCGCCACCTTCCGCTTCATGCGGATATGCTCGGCCAGGTACACCTCGCCCATGCCACCCTCGCCGAGTTTCCGGTCTACGAGATACCGGTCAGCGAGGAGATTCCCCGTCAGGTTGTCGGTGGGGTTCTCCAGGACCAGCGTCGCGCCATCGAGGGTGCAGAAGCGGTTGTCGCCCTCGTACCGCGTCCCGCACTGCGGACAGAGCTTTGCGCTCACCTGGGTACCGCCTTACGACCGTTTAACTGCGAATCCTTCACTGGGCGTTCCTGATCAACTGGGCGAAAAAGCGGGCGGCCCGAACGAAGTCGTCCGCTCGAACGCGTTCGTTGGTGCCGTGAGCACCAGAAACGAGCTCGGTCGTCGCGACGAACGGGTTGAATCGGTAGACGTTACGGGTCAGCCCTTCGTAGTGCCGGGTGTCCGTTCCGCCAATCATCAAAAATGGGACCGGAACCGCAGTGGGGAATAGCTGGGTTATGGTTTTCTCGACCACCCTGAATTCCGGCGCCCCGTAATCTGCCACGGGCGAGGCGCCACGGCCGGTCCCCTCCACGTGGATCGACGTGTCACCGACCGTCCGCCGTACGTGCTCCAACACCATTTCCGGTGTGTCTCCCGGCAAGATCCGGAAATTCACGAGTCCCCGGGCCACAATTGGCAACACGTTTTCCTTGGGACTGCCGCTTACCATGGTTGCCGCGGTGGTTGTCCTGATGGTGGCGTTGGTCTGGGGGGTTCGCTGGAGGGCTCGCACTACTACGGGACGGAACGCCCACAGGTTGGCGAGAGGAATCCTGGCGACGAGCGACATCTCCGGAGCCACCCGGAGGAGCATCTCTTCGGCCACGGGAGTGAGTCGCGCGGGCATCGGATTGTCCTCGAGCCTCGATATTGCGCGGCTCAGGACCCCCACAGCGGTGTTGCGCGGAGGCATCGAGGAGTGGCCTCCGGTCCGCTCCACCGTCAGGTGAACTCCCATCGAACCCTTCTCGACCACCCCGATCAGCGCGACCGGCCGACTGACACCCGGTATGAGGCCCTGGGCAATTACGCCACCCTCGTCCACCAGGAAGGCGAGTTTACCGGCTCGTTCCTGCAAAATGGCGGAGATAGCCGCCGCGCCCTGGTAGCCACCGAGTTCCTCGTCGTGCCCGAAGGCGAGGTACACGGTGCGCCGGGGTTCAAAGCCCTGACCAACCAGCCACTCGACCGCTTCGAGTATCGCCATGACCGACGCCTTGTCGTCGAGGGTTCCTCGACCCCAGATGAACCCGTCGGCCAGGGTGCCCCCGAAAGGCGGCTGCTTCCATCTGGATTCGGTGCCTGCTTCGACGGGCACGACGTCCAGGTGCCCCATGAGCAGGATGGGATCGAGCGTCGTGTCCGAACCGGTCCACGTGTAGAGCAGGCTGTATTTCGCGACCACTTCCCTCGTCAGGCGGCCTGCGACGTCAGGAAACGCAGTGGCGAGCCAGTCGTGCATCGCCAGGAACGGCGCCGGGTCGAACCGGGCCGAGTCCTGGTTTGAGATCGTGGCAAAGCGGAGCGCGGCAGTGAAGCGGTCGGTGCTGATGTCCGCGTTCGCAACGGATGAATCGGGTGCCGGTGCTTCGACGCGATACGGCTTCATGCGAGCCGCCCGCGCAACGCACACGACGGCGAAGAGCGCCACCAGCGCACCAAGCACCCCGATCACCCTACGCACCCTACGCACCCTACGCACCCTTCGCACCCTGAGTTCCCGGCCCACGCAACGCTCGACCCGGCCTCGCCGCGGTCAGCTTCCCGTTGCGCCAGACCGCCTGGCCGTTCACGAAGACGTCCCGCACGCCGGTTGAGAGCTGGTGCGGTTTCTCGAACGTTGCGTTGTCGATCACGGTTGCCGGATCAAAGATCACCAGGTCGGCGAACATGCCTTCCTTGATCATACCGCGGTCACGGAGCCCGAGGATCTGCGCCGTGGACCATGTCATCTTGCGCACCGCGTCCTCGAGCGTGAGCACGTGGTCGGTGCGGGCGTATTTGCCCAGCACGCGGGGGAAGGTGCCGTACGACCGAGGGTGCAGGATGGCCGTCGTGGTGTCGGGATCGAATCCGCCGGCGTCGCTGCCGATGACCACCCACGGTTGCGCGATCATGCGGGCGACGTTTTCCTCGGACATGCCGAACGTGATCTTGCCCAGGATGTTCCGCTCGTCGATGGTGAGCTGGATGATGGCGTCCATCCAGTCCTTACCTAACGAGCGCGCGATTTCGTTGAGTCGCTTCCCCTGGTACTGCGCGTATTCGGGTCGCTTGAAGCCCTGGATCTGGTAGGCCTCGGGGGGATTGTGCTGGCAATAGATCTGGGCGCCCGGCGCGGTGGACGACATCTCGGCCCTGATTCGTGCGTGCAACTCCGGCTTGGCGAGGTTCTCGAGCAGCTTGCCTTCGGCGTGGGCCCAGTCGGGGATGCATGACGAGAGGTTGTTTCCCGACGCAGGGTACGGATACATCGTGGCCTTGAAGTCCTGCCCCGTGGCGCGAATGGAATCGATCTTGGCGATGGCCGGCGCGGCGAGTCCCCAGTTCGTGCGGCCTGACGCCTTGAAGTGGTACATCACCACGGGCACGCCGCCTTCCTTGCCGATGCGCGCCGCCTCGTCCATCGCGGTGAGGAGACCGCTTTCTTCGGAACGGATGTGGGTGATGTAGGTGCCGTGCAACGGCGCCATCGCTTTCGCGAGTTCAATGAGTTCGTCGGTACCGGCGTACGCGCCGGGTGGATAGATGAGTGCCGTGGAGATTCCGAACGCGCCGTCGCGCATCGCGTTCCGGACGACGGCGCGCATGGTATCGAGTGCTGCGGCGTCCGCGGGACCTTCTCTCTGGCCCATCGCGTACGCGCGCACGGTCGTGGCGCCCAGATAGCTGCCGACGTTGACGGTGATGCCGTGGGCTTCCATGGAGTCGAGCCACGCGCCAAAGCCGTGTTCTCCGCGGAAGCGCTGCATCGCCTGCACG
>DATMBT010000464.1:0-6188 GCA_035559475.1 Gemmatimonadaceae bacterium | reverse complement strand
AGGAAGCGGTCCTGGTTGCCGATTGTGAGGGACGCATCCGTGACTGCAACAGCTCCGCGCTGACCCTGTTCGACCGCCATCGCGATGAAGTAGAGGCGCAGTACACAACGATGCTCCGGCGATTTGACGGCCAGGATCAGGCTGAACCGCACCGGCTCGCCTCAGAACACTCCGTGTGGGTCGGTGAAGGATGGGTCAAGCAGCCTGACGGCGGGATGAAATTGTGCCAGGTGCGCGTGATGGCGATTCGCGATGAGCGCGCCCGCATCGTGGCGTTCGCGGAGTCGTATCAGCCCGTCGTGCACGACCAGAACGTGGAACAGGAGGTGCGCAACCTGCTGTATGGGGTGCGTACGTTCGAACCCGCGGGAAGTCGCAATGAACGCCTCTCGCAGGTTGGCGAGGAACTCCGCGTGCTCAGCGAAGGATTCCGCGACCTCGATCACGTGATGCGACAGTACGAACGCCTGCTCCCGTCGCTGAGTGCAGACGACCCGCTCACGGAGTCGATTGCGGGCGTGGCGGCGGATGCGCGTGCGGCATCGACCGCGGTTGGCGTGCCCGCCCTGCTGGAAGAAATCCCACGCGCGCTTTCACGCCTGCGCGCGCACCTGCAGAGCCTCACGCCTGACGAAACAGAGACGGACGCGGTCGCCAGTTCCGGCAACGCGCTTCGAACGGGCCAAGGCGGCCGACGCGCCTGATCAGCACCGGCGGTCAGCGCCAGACGGCGCGGTAGACCCACACCGGGGATGAAGTCCGGGGGCGCGCGCGGTAGGTTGTGATTCCCTCACAATCGGGCCCGGATCCCGTGATCGTCTCGCTTCCTGAATCGCCGCAGGCCATCGCCGACGCCACCTGGCCTGACCTCGAACCGCTCTACGAGGCGCTCGCTGCGGCGCCCATCGATGATCCCGCCGCCTGGCTGCTCGAATGGTCAAGGCTCGAAGAAATCCTCGAGGAAGCGGGAACGCTGGCGATGATCGCCTATACGTGCGACACCGCCGACCCGGCCAAGGAGGCGGCCAACCTCCGGTGGTCGTCGGAAATCTTTCCGCAGTCGATCGAGATGCAGGTCCGTCTCGCAAAGCGCCTGGTGGAGCTTGGCTACAGCGAGCCTGGCCTGGAAACGGTGCTGCGTGGCTTTCGCACCGACATTGAGATCTTCCGCGAGGAGAACGTCGAGCTGTTCTCGGAGCTCGAGACGCTCGTCGCCGCGTACCAGAAAATCACCGGCGGTCTCACGGTCGAATGGGACGGCGAAACGAAGACCGTACCACAGCTCCAGCCCTTCCTGAAGGAACGGGATCGGGCGGTTCGCGAAAAAGCGTTCCGTCTTGGCGCCCAGGCGTACATGGAGCAGCGCGACGAAATGGCGTCGCTGTTCGACCGCATGTACGAGAAGCGGCAGCAAGTGGCGAGCAACGCCGGTTTCGCCGACTTTCAGGCCTACGCATTCCAGTCCAAGCACCGGTTCGATTACACGCCGGCCGACTGCGCATCCTTTCACCGGGCGGTCGAGGCGACGGTTGCACCGGCGGTCGAGCGGGTGATGGCGCACCGCCGGCAGAAGTTAGGCATCGACACCGTGCGGCCGTGGGACACGCAGGTGGAGCTGGAAGGCGCGCGCCCGCTGAAGCCGTTCTCAGACGTCGCAGGCCTCGTTGGTCCCGCGCGCCGCGTGTTCAATTCGCTGGACCCTGAGCTCGGCACGCAGTTCGGGCGCATGGCAGATGAGGGACTGCTCGACCTCGAGAGCCGGCCGGGCAAGGCGCCAGGTGGGTACTGCACGAAACTCGCCTGGCGCGGGATGCCGTTCATCTTCATGAACGCCGTCGGCGTGCCTGACGACGTCAGCACGCTCGTGCACGAAGCCGGCCATTCGTTCCATGATTTCGCGTCGCACCGTCAGCCTTACGTGTGGCAGCGGAGCGTGAGTCACGAGGCGGCGGAACTGGCATCGATGAGCATGGAATTGCTCGCCGCTCCGCACCTTACACTGCCCACCGGCTACTACCCGCCTGACGAGGCACGCACGGCCTGGTCAGAACATCTCGAGGATATCCTCGTCACGCTGGCGCACATCGCCAGCGTGGACGCATTCCAGGCGTGGATCTACACCAGCGGTCACGGTGGCGATGCCGAGGCCCGTGATCAGGCGTGGCTGGAAGTGCGGGCGCGTTTCGAACGTGGCGTCGACTGGAGCGGCCTCGAACGGGAACGGATGTCGCGGTGGTACCGGCAACTCCACATCTTCGAGTACCCCTTCTACTACATCGAATACGGCATCGCGCAGCTCGGTGCGCTGCAACTCTGGCGCTCGAGCCGTTCGGACCCGGCGGGGACCACCAGGCGTTATCGCGAAGCTCTCGCGCTCGGCGGGACTGTCTCGCTGCCGGACATGTATCGTGCCGCGGGCGCGAAGCTGGTCTTCAACGAGAGCGACATGGGTGAGTTGGTGTCCCTGGTGGAGTCGGAGCTGAACGCGATTCGAAACGCGAGCTGACGTACGGCGCCGATGACGACCGTTCGTGTGGCGATCGTGCAATCGGAGCCGGCGCCGGCGCTCGACGAAGGGCTGCAGCGGACCGAGGCCCTGGTGCGCGAAGCGGCGCACAGTGGCGCATCGCTCGTCGTATTTCCCGAGACGTGGCTGCCAGGGTATCCGACGTGGCTCGACGTCTGCCGCGACGTGGCGCTCTGGGATCACGAGCCGGTGAAGGCGGTCTTTGCGCGTTACGCGGCCGCGAGCATCGATGTCGCCGGTGAAGGCGGCCAGTTCCTGCGGGACTGCGCCCGCCGGCAGGGTGTGACGCTCATGGTTGGCGTCAGCGAACGAGTTGGCGCTGGTCCCGGTCGCGGAACGCTCTATAACACGCTGCTCACTATCGGTCCGGATGGCGAGCTGCTCAATCATCACCGCAAGCTGGTTCCGACGTATACGGAGCGAATGGTCTGGGGCAATGGCGACGCTGACGGAGTGAGGGCGGTTGACACTCCATCTGGTCGTGTTGGTGGACTCGTCTGCTGGGAGCACTGGATGCCGCTGGCCCGCCAGGCACTGCACGACTCGGGCGAGGACATCCATGCCGCGTTATGGCCGACCGTGCACGATCGCCACCAACTCGCGAGCCGGCATTATGCGTTCGAGGGGCGTTGCTTCGTGCTTGCTGCCGGTTCCGTGATGCGCGCCGCGTCGCTGCCGCCGGAACTGGAGGTCGAGCCGTCTCGTATCGCGCCCGGTTCGGGGCTGGTCCAGCGCGGTGGAAGCGCCATCATCGGCCCCGATGGTGAATACGTCGTATCGCCGCTCTGGGACCGGCCCGGGGTGCTGGTCGCCGAGCTCGATCTGGAGCGTGTGCGGCGTGAGAGCATGACACTCGACGTCTCCGGCCACTACAGCCGGCCGGATTGCCTGGCCATGACCGTGACCCGGTCCCGGCGAGCCGTTTCGGATGACGCTTCCCGGGCTGCCGACCAGCACAACCTAACGAGGGTGCCCGAATGAACGGACCTGCCATCGCTGCCACCATCAGCCGTGAACTACGCGCGCTCGAGCGCGAGCTGAACGCGTATGCCACCGAGGAACAGGTGTGGACGCTGCCACCCGGCTTGCCGAACAGTGGAGGCACGCTGGCGCTGCACGCGGCGGGAAACCTCCAGCACTTCATCGGCGCCGTCCTCGGCGGCTCGAGTTACGTGCGCGACCGGGATGCGGAGTTTCAGCGTCGTGGCGTGCCGCGCGTAGAACTGGTCGAAGGACTACGACGCGCCGACGAGGTGGTAAAGGACACGCTCGGTCGCCTCGACCCACGGACGTTTTCTGAGTCGTTTCCCATGCCAGTGGCGAACCGACGCCTTTTGACCAGTGACTTCATGCTCCACCTGGTGACGCATCTGGCGTATCACGTAGGACAAGTCGATTTTCACCGCAGGATCGTGACGGGCGACGTAACAGGAGTTGGCGCGGTATCCCCGTTGGAGATGCCGAGTGCCCGCCCGCTCGATGTTTGAAATGCGGGGTAGCAGGGCCTGCTCCGTGTCAGGAACAGGTGAACCGGCCACACAGTCGTAGCGGTTCGAACCGGCGGTGTCCCGCCAATTGGAGGAGAGTCGTGAGGTTTCGCCACGTCATTGCAGTGTCCGCAGTAGCCCTGGCATCAGCCTCCTGCAGTCTTGGGGGCCCCGAGGAAGCGGGTTCGATGAACCTGTACCTCTCGGTCGACAAGGGCACACTCCCCATCGATGAGTCGATGACCATCACCGTGACGGCGAGGAACGTGGGCTTCGACCCGTTGACGCTGAACGGACCGAGCAACTGCCTGTTGTACGTCGACGTGGTTGATAACCAGGGCAGGGTCCTCTGGAGCTCAAACGGTACTTGCTCGACGCAGATCGTTTCCGAGCAGCTCCTCGCGGGGACCGACAAAGTCCAGGACTTTACGTGGGACGGCACCAACCTCGCCGGCGCACGCCTGGCGTCCGGGTACTACTACATCCGAGGCGTGGCGCGACTCGTCGGCGGCGCCTACATCGGACCGCCGCTCAGCATTTCCATCGAGTGAGCGACATTGCCGGGGGAATGTTCTCCCGGAGTGACCTGAGTCTTTCGGCGGCCGGCCGGTGAGCGACCGTCGCCGCGCGACGCTGATTCTCGGCGCGCTGCTGGTCACCTTCGCGGTAGTGCGGCTGGCCCTCTGGCGGTCACCGGACTCCGACTTCGACATCGCCGGGTACAACATCCATCACCTCTTCACCGGCGTGCTGCTGGCCACCGTGGCCGGGATTCCGCTGGTGCTCCGGCCGGGACGCTCACGGGTGCTCGATGCCGCCTGCCTGGTGTTCGGGGCCGGGTTGGCGCTGGCGCTGGACGAGGTGGTCTACCTGATCGCGACGGATGGGACGAACGCGTCCTACCTCCTGCCGGTCTCATTCTGGGGTGGCGTGGTCGTCGTCGGCCTTGGGGCCGCCTGGGTGCTGGTGGTCGGATGGGGTGGCCGGGGCCGGGGGGCGGGGCGCGATGAGCCGGGTGCACCGGGCGGCAGCGACGGGGACGGCTGAGGCGAGCGTCGCCAGTCGTCAGGCGTTCGTCAGGCAGTCGTCAGGCAGGGCCATCCGTGAAAGCAGGCAAGGCGGCACCCTCCGGAGCCCCCCGCGTCAGGCGTCGTCAGGCAGGTGGCGGACCTAACGTTTCGGTGCCTCACGAGTGACCCTCGCGGGCTGGCGGGGGGAGAGGTATACTTGGGTCCCCGCGCGGCCGGGCTGGGTCGGCAGGGTCGGACCGCGCTCTCCCAAATTCCCCGCTGTCATTCGCTCGTCAGGCGGATGGTGGCCCAGTACTGGAGCACGACATGGCAGCGAAGGCCAAGAAGCGCGCAACCCGCCCCACGAAGCGCACCACGCGAAAGAAGAGCAACCTCCCGGCCGGCATCAGCCGTATCGACCAGGCGTCGACGCGCACGCACGGCTTCTTCGTTCGCGTCGGTTATCATCGTACTCGTGAGGGTGCGTGGCGCCCGAAGCACCGCTCGTTCTTCGGTGACGCCAGCCACGGTGGAAAGGCCAAGGCGCTGAAGGCGGCCATGAAGTGGCTGAAGGGCGTATCGAAGAAGTAGCCGGTGCGCGGCGCCGTACCTAACGATGGTACGGCGCGGCGCCTCGAGACCCGCGGCGAGCCGGGAGCGCTGACGTCGCATGCGCCCCGCCGCCGGCCGGTCGACTGCCGGTACAGGCTGTCCCGACCGCCGGGCGGTTGGTGATCGCCCGGGGAGCTGGTGGTGAGCGATCCCCCGGATCCCCGCCTGATCGGCCGCTGGCGACTGTTCAAGGCTGACCCGAGCCTGGACTTCGCCCCCAATGTGCGGATGGAGTTCCTCGATGGCGGGCGCCTGCGGTATTCGTTTGACGCCGGCGAAAAACAGCAGTCGTTGATGCTCATCTACCGCGTCGAGCAGGACATGCTCTACACGGACAACCCGTCCGCGCCGCACGCGCGCGAGACGCGCTTCTGGTTCGGCTCCGGGGATGTCCTGGCACTCGACTTCGCGGGCGCGATCGCCTGGTTCGTCCGGGAACTCTGATTACCGCAGTGAACCCTGATCCACCCGTAAATTGAGAAGGGGAGGTTCACGCGATGGAAATCTTCAAGCGGTCGGATTTCAAGACCGAGTGCGACGAGTGCGACAAGA
>DATMBT010000463.1:0-3842 GCA_035559475.1 Gemmatimonadaceae bacterium | reverse complement strand
GGGCATCCCCGTGTTCGCGACGGTCGCCGACGCGATCGAAGCGACGGGTGCGACCGCGTCGTGCGTGTTCATCCCCGCTCCGGGCGTGAAGGACGCCGTGATGGAATCGGCCGAGGCGGGCATCGAGCTCATCGTGGCGATCACCGAAGGCGTGCCCGTGCTCGACATGACGCGCGTCTGGCCGTTCGTGAAGGAGCGCGGTGCGCGGTTGATCGGCCCGAATTGCCCGGGACTCATCTCCGCGGGACAATCAAAGGTCGGCATCATCCCGGCGCGTATCGTGGCGCCAGGACCGGTCGGCGTCGTGAGCCGCTCGGGCACCCTGACCTATGAAGTGGTCTACCAGCTCACGCGTGCCGGCCTTGGACAGACGACGTGCGTTGGTATCGGTGGTGACCCGATCAACGGCACGAACTTCATCGACTGCCTGGCGGCGTTCGAGGCCGATCCCGACACGAAGGTCATTTGCATGATGGGCGAGATCGGCGGCACCGACGAGCAGGACGCCGCTCGTTATGTGAAGGAGAAGATGAAGAAGCCGGTCGTCGGTTTCATCGCCGGCCAGACCGCGCCACCAGGTCGTCGGATGGGGCATGCGGGCGCGATCATCAGCGGCTCGTCAGGCACGGCATCCGAAAAAATTGCTGCCTTCAAGGAAGCCGGTGTCGCTGTCGCCAATCGTCCAGTCGAATTTGTCGATCTTGTCAAGCAACGGCTCTGATTCGTTGGCGGAGGTGCGATGTGGGATGTGGGAGGACCCAGATCCATCCCGATGATCACGGGGCGCCGCGCTTAATCCTGTAGAATCAGGTTCCTCCCACATCCCACTTCTCACATCCATTCAATGAACCGCACCCTCACCATCATCAAGCCTGATGCTTTCGGATCCGGAAAAGCTGGGCTGATCCTCGCGCACCTGGAGAAAGCCGGTTTTCGCGTGATCGCGTCCCGTGTAATGCACCTGACCGAGGCGCAGGCCCAGGAGTTTTACGCCGTCCACCGCGAGCGCCCCTTCTATGCGTCGCTGGTTGGGTTCATGACCAGCGGGAAGTGCATGCCAATGGTGCTGGAGCGCGCGGACGCCGTGGCTGAACTCCGCCGCGTCATTGGTGCTACGGACCCAGCCCAGGCCGACACCGGAACGGTCCGGAAGCTCTACGCGGAGTCCAAGGAGCGAAACGCGATTCACGCGTCGGACTCGGATGAGAACGCCGCTCGTGAGTCGACTTTCTTCTTCGCTGAGACGGAACTCATCTCAAACGCCCGCTAGTCTCCTGGACTTAGACTTGGACTTTGCCCTGAAATCCGTCTAAGTCAGTCTGTCGTCGCAACTTGACCCACTTCGGATGCCCATCTAGATTGTGGGGCTTCCCATGCTCACCTTCGACCGATCGTCCCTCGAGACGAAGGCCGCTCGTGTCGATGGAAAGTTGGCATCCGACGATCCAGTCTGGCACGAAGAAGATCCGCGGCCAGTAGATGGCGTGGTCGTTTCGGGCCGACTCTCCTCGGCTGGCGAAGAACGCTTTTACTTCTCTGGCAGCATGTCGGGGGATGTGGGAGCGGAGTGTCGGCGCTGCCTTGCGCCCGCACGCGCGCACGTGGAAGAGGAACTGCACCTGCTGTTTGCCGACGCGACCGACGAAGATTCGGACGAGTCTGATGTCTACATGCTCGAACCGCGAGCCACGACGGTTGATCTTCGTCCGGCGTTGCGGGAACAGTGGTTGCTCGCGGTCCCTGGGTTCGCCCTGTGTCGCGAGGACTGCAAGGGACTCTGCCCTCGCTGCGGTGCGGACCTGAATCAGGGGCCGTGCAACTGCGAAATACAGATCGATCCTCGATGGGCGGCGCTCAAGGGCAGGGGCGCCTGACGAGATTCACCTAACGAAGCAAGTGCGAGTCACGAGTCACTAGTCACGAGTCACGATAATGGCCGTCCCCAAGCGAAGAACATCCAAGCGGAAGAAGCGGGCCCGCAACACGCACAAGAAGGCTGCACCGGTTGTGCTGCAGCTCTGCCCGCGCTGCCAGTCTCCCAAGCGTCCCCACCGCGTGTGCGGTGAGTGTGGCTACTACGCCGGCAAGCAGCGGGTTGCCGCCCGCGAAGGCTGACCTTGGCGCGAGTCGCGCTGGATGGAATGGGGGGCGACTACGCCCCATCCGCACCAGTCGCTGGCGCCCTGCTGGCCCTTAGTGAACTGGATCCCGAACATCGCGTCCAACTGATCGGGCGCGAGGCGGTGTTGCGCGAACAACTCCACGCACACGTCCATGGCGAGCATGCGGCGCTTGCGCCGCATGCCAGTCGCATAGAAATCATCGACGCGGCCGATGTCATCGACATGACCGACAAACCGGCGGCCGTGATCCGCGGCAAGCCGAACTCGTCGATGCACGTCGGCCTCAAGCTGCAGGTCGAGGGCAAGTCGGACGCCTTCGTTTCCGCGGGAAACACCGGCGCCCAGATGGCGGTGTCGACCGTTGTGCTTCGCCTGCATCCGGAAGTTCCGCGGCCCGCGATTGCCACCGTATTCCCGACCGCTCGCCAGCCAATCGTCGTTGTGGACTCGGGCGCCAACGTGGATTGCAGCGCGTCCGAGCTCGTGCAGTTTGCTCGACTCGGCGCCGCGTATGCCGAGTCGGTACTCGGTCGCACCAACGCCTGTGTGGGCCTGCTCAGCATTGGCGAAGAGCCGGAGAAGGGCAACGCGGTCGTGAAGGAAACGCACCAGCTGCTCGCGACGTCGGGCCTCAACTTCCAGGGCAACATCGAGGGCCGCGACCTGCCGAAGGGTGAATCGGATCGCGGACCGTTCGATGTCGTGGTATGCGACGGCTTCGTCGGCAACGTCGTCCTCAAGTTCTACGAGGCCGTAGCACCGATGATGATCGGGCTCCTCAAGAAAGAGGGAGGCGACGACAAGCTCATTGCGAAGGCGTTTGGTCACCTCGACTACTCGGCCTACGGCGGGGCGCCCCTGCTCGGCGTCAACGGCATCAGCATCATCGCGCATGGCAAGTCGTCTGCACGCGCGCTCAAGAACGCGGTGAAGGTGGCCGCGCACGCCGCCGCGAAGAAACTCGACGCGCATATCAGCGAGCGGCTCGGCGAGTCCACCAGGACCGGAGTCAAGGCGTGAAACGACCGTTCGTCTACATGGCCGGCGTCGGCCGGTGTTCGCCCGAGCGCGTGCTGAAGAATCACGAGTTCGCGGCGATGGGCATCGACACCAACGACGAGTGGATCGTCCAGCGCACGGGCATCCGCGAGCGGCACATCGCCGGGCCCGATGAGAACAACCGGACGATGTCGGCCGCGGCGTCGAAGATCGCGATGGAACGCGCAGGCGTGCACCCCGGAGAGATCGACCTCATCGTCCTCGGCACCGCCTCGCCCGACCACCTGCTCCCGTCCACCGCGGTCGAACTGCAAGCCGAGTTAGGCGCCTCACGAGCGGCGGCATTTGATATTTCGGCTGCGTGCTCGAGCTGGTTGTATGGCCTGATTGTCGCCGAAGGGCTGATGATGAGCGGCAACGCCGAAACGGCGCTCGTCGTCGGCACCGAAAAACTGAGCGCCATCGTTGACTGGAAGGACCGCTCGACCGCCGTGCTCTTTGGCGACGGTTCCGGCGCGGCGGTACTCAAGCGTTCGCGGCACGGGAAGGGAATCCTGTCCACCTTCTTTCGCTCGGACGGCACGCTCGCGAATCTGCTGCATCGTCCAACGGGCGGGGCCGCCAAGCCGTTCGACCCGTCGTGCCCGGATGACCCAACGCGGTTCATCCAGATGGAAGGCCGCGAGGTCTTCAAGCATGCCGTGCGGTCCATGTCCGAGG
>DATMBT010000462.1:0-3335 GCA_035559475.1 Gemmatimonadaceae bacterium | reverse complement strand
TGGGTGGCGCGACGGCGATCGGCCCGATCCTCGTGGGCATGGCGAAGCCAGTCCATGTGCTGGAGCAGGGTGCCGATGTTCAGGAGATCGTGAACATGGCGGCGGTGGCCGTGATGGACGCTCAGGATCGCGTTCGACCGGTGGCCGAAACATCGGTTCCTACTCCGCCAGGCGTTTTTTCCATCCAGACTTTCTAACACCGACTTCTCATTCCGATGGCAACGCAGACCGAGCCCACCGCATCCACCACCGCCGCGAGCGGTGGCACGGAACGACGACTCGAACAACAGGGGCTGGCGCCGGTTGGCGAGGTGCACTGGAACCTGACGGCGCCAGCGCTCATCGAGGCGGCCATCCGCCGGGGCGAGGGAACGCTGGCCGACATGGGCCCGTTCGTGGCCACCACGGCGCCGCACACCGGCCGGTCACCCAATGACAAGTTCGTGGTGCGCGAGCCGGGGACCGAGGCTGATGTCGACTGGGGGAAGGTGAACCAGCCCATCAGCGAGGCCCAGTTCGAGAAACTGGCGTCCGACGTGCGCGAGTACCTGAGCCAGCGCGACGAGTTGTTCGTGCAGGACCTGTTCTGCGGCGCGGACGAGTCACACCGGCTCAGCGTGCGCTACGTGACGCCTAACGCGTGGCACGCTTCCTTCGTGCGGAACATGTTCATCCGGCCCGCGCCGGAGACCCTGGCCGGGTTCGCCCCGAACTTCACGGTGCTGCACGCGCCGGAGTTCCACGCGACGCCCGAAACGCACGGCACGCGCACCGGGACGTTCATCGTGCTGCACCTCGCCCGGCGCATGATCCTCATCGGTGGAACGCGGTACGCCGGTGAGCTGAAGAAGTCGATGTTCACGGTCATGAATTACCTCATGCCGAAGGACGGCGTGCTCTCCATGCACTGCTCGGCCAACATCGGCGCGAACGGGGACACGGCGCTCTTCTTCGGGCTTTCGGGCACGGGAAAGACGACGCTGTCGGCAGACCCGGAGCGCTCGCTCATCGGCGACGACGAACATGGGTGGAGCGACCGCGGCGTCTTCAACTACGAAGGCGGTTGCTACGCCAAGGTCATCAACCTGTCCGCGGAGCACGAACCGGACATCCATGCCACGACGCAGATGTTCGGCACGATCCTGGAGAATGTGGTACTCGATCCGGTCACGCGCCGGGTGGAGTTCGCCGACCAGTCGATCACGGAGAACACGCGCGCATCGTATCCACTGCCGTACATCAGGAATCACGTGCCGAATGGGCGCGGTGGCCACCCGAAGAACATCGTGTTCCTCACGGCGGATGCCTTCGGCGTGTTGCCGCCGATCGCGCGGTTATCGCGCGAGCAGGCGATGTACTACTTCATGTCCGGGTACACGGCCAAGGTTGCCGGCACGGAGCGCGGCGTCACCGAACCGCAGGCGACGTTCAGTTCCTGCTTCGGCGCGGTGTTCCTCGTGTGGCACCCCACGAAATACGCCGACATGCTGGGGAAACTGATCGACAAGCATGGGTCGGACGTGTGGCTCGTGAACACGGGATGGAGCGGCGGCGCTTATGGCGTCGGTTCGCGCATGAAGCTGCCACATACCAGGGCGATGATTCGCTCGGTGTTGTCGGGCGAGTTGCGCGGCGCGAAGGTCGAGGTGGACCCGATCTTCGGGCTTGCGATGCCGACGACGGTGAAGGATGTGCCGGCCGAAGTGCTCAACCCGCGGAACACGTGGAGCGACAAGGCAGCCTACGACGAGCAGGCGAAAAAGCTGGCCGAGATGTTCCGGAAGAACTTCGAGAAGTTTGGAAACGTCGATGCGTCGATAAAGGCGGCCGGGCCGAAATAAGCACGGGAACGGCAACTGCCGGAACAGCCGCGAATCACGCGAATTCAGCGAATGACCGCGGATACTGCAACTGACATGTTGGGAACCCGCGAGCGACAAGCCTCGCGGGTGGGGCTTTGAAAGCCGCGAAAATCAGGTTGTGAGCAGTTGTCTCACATCCGCCATCCCCCATCCGCCATCCCAGCTTGTTCGACATCATCCGCGATCCACTCTGGAACAACATCATCCTCGACGACCTGGCCATCCGGCTCGTCGATACGCGGGCATTCCAGCGGCTTCGTTATGTGCGACAACTCGGTCTCGCATACCTCGTGTACCCGGGAGCGACGCACACGAGGTTCGAGCACGCGCTGGGCGCGTGGCACCTGGCGGGTCGTACGATAGAACTGCTGCAGGCGCGCGGTGACCTGAAGCGTCAACACGAGGGCGAGGCGCGGGTAGTTGCCACGGCGGCGCTGCTCCACGACATCGGGCACTATCCGTTTTCGCACGCGCTCGAGGAAATCGGCGCGCCGCATCATGAAGACGTTGCGGGAGCCCTGCTGACGCGCGGCGAAATCGCGGACGTGCTTCGCGAAACGATCGGCAAGGATGCTCCGGAACGTGTGGTCGAGCTGATTCGTGGAAAAAGCACGAACGCGCTGCAGGGCCTGATCTCCGGATCGCTCGACCTGGACAAGATCGAATACCTCAAGCGCGATGCGCTGATGTGCGGAGTGCCTTACGGCGAGATCGATGTTGACCGGCTCATCCACTCACTCACCCTGGTGACGGATCCGGCAAATGGTCGCACGGTGATTGGCGTTTCGGAGAAGGGGCTCGCCGCGCTGGAGTCATTGCTCTTCGCCAAGTACCAGATGTACCGGAACGTGTATTGGCATCACGCGGTCCGCAGTGCAACGGCGATGTACAAGCGACTGGTGGCCGACGCCATCGAGAGTGGCGCGCTGCGGGTTGGCGAGCTGGCGTCGTTCAGCGACGAGTCCCTGCTCCACCAGCTCGAAGAGCGCGCGCCGTCACCGCTGTTGCGAGGGCTGCGTGAACGCCGACTGTTCAAGCGCGCGTTCGAGTGTCCGAGCGCCGAACTTCCCGAAGACGCTGGCGAGTGGATTGCGTCGGATCGCCGGCTCACCGCAGCCGCTGAGGACCAGATTGCCCGTGAACTGGGTCTCGAGCTGGGAGAAGTGCTGCTCGACTACCCGGTCAAGACGCAAATGCTCGACCTGGACCTTCCCGTGCTGCACCGCAACGGAACGGTACGGCGCCTGACGGGCGAAGGGCTCGAGGGCTCGATCAACCTGCCGATGTTATCCAACGAGCTGTATCGGTCGGCTCGGTGGTTGCGGGTATTTGTCGCTCGGCCGGTGCAACTTGAACGGAAAGCGGTTGTTCGACTGGCGACGATGCCTTTGGACAAGGTGAAGTCGCGCGTCGCGAATGCCGAATCACTGCTGACCTGAGCTGGTTTGTCAGTACTGTTTGCTGGAGCCGTGT
>DATMBT010000461.1:0-2458 GCA_035559475.1 Gemmatimonadaceae bacterium | reverse complement strand
CCTCGACCTGCGCCTGCGGCGTCAGTCCGTCGGGTGTCATTTGCACCACACCGGCGGCGACCTGCCGTCGCAGGGCCGCGATCCGGACCATGTAGAACTCGTCCAGGTTGGTGGAGAAAATCGAGAGGAACTTCAGCCGCTCGAGCAGCGGCGTGCGTTCATCTTCTGCTTCGTGGAGCACCCGGCTGTTGAACTCCAGCCAGGACAGCTCACGGTTGAGGAACAGGGACGACGCGACCGCGGTCTCGGTCATTGGGGGCACAGGGGATTCAGCACGCCGCTGTGGCACGCTGCGGCGATGTAATATCGCGCTCCCGGTGTTCCCCGGTAACCACGGTCGTTTCCGACGAGTATGACGCACGCAAAGCGTTGGATGACAGCAACTTAACGAATGCCAGGGACGGCTGAACTGCTACCTGCGCCCGTCGTCCTTCGAGCCCGCCGCCCTCACGGTCAGCGTACAACCGCGGGCGTCAGGCGTTCCGTAAACGCGCGCACCGGGCGCGCACCTGAAGACTTGTGAGCGCGCAGCTCAGCCGTTGATGACTTCGAGGATCTTCAGCAGTATCGCGGCAGTGATGGCGGAAGCCGGAATGGTGAGGAGCCACGCCCAGACGATCCGGCCGGCCACGCCCCAACGCACCGCCGAGAGCCGCGTCGTCGCGCCAACGCCGACGATTGCACCCGTGATCGTATGCGTCGTGCTCACCGGGATCCCGAAACGCGTGGCGATGAGGATCGCAATCGCACCGCCCGTCTCGGCTGCGCACCCGCCCACCGGACGCAGCTTCGTGATGCGACTGCCCATCGTGTGCACGATGCGCCAGCCGCCGAACAGCGTGCCTAACGCTATTGCCGTGTACGCACCCATCTCCACCCACAACGGAATGTGGTCCGCGTCAGCCAGGTGCAGGTGATGCAGCCAGCCCGTCTCGGCGGCAAATACTCCCTGAGCGGAAATCAGCAACCCAACGATGATGCCCATCGTCTTCTGCGCGTCGTTGGCCCCGTGCGAAAGGGAGAACAGTGCTGCGCTCACGAGTTGCAGGCGGCGGAAGAGCCGGTCGACCTTGGCAGGACTGAAGTACCGGAAGATCCAGTAAAATGCGACCATCAGCATGTAGCCCGCACTGAGCCCGATCAGCGGTGACGCCACGATGAAGATGAGGGTCTTGGTCCAGCCGGCGGGGATGATCGCCGCCCAACCGGCCTTCGCGACCGCCGCGCCGGCGTAACCGCCCACCAGCGCGTGCGACGAGCTGCTCGGCAGTCCATACCACCACGTCACGATGTTCCACACGATGGCGCCGAGGAGGCCGCCCAGGATCACGTTAGGCGTGACGATGGCGACATCGATCATCCCTTTCCCGACGGTCTTCGCCACGGCCGTGCCGACGGTGAACGCGGCGACGAAGTTGAACGTCGCCGCCCACGCCACGGCCACCAGCGGGTTGAGCACCCGCGTCCCCACGACAGTGGCGATGGAATTCGCGGAGTCGTGGAACCCGTTGATGAAGTCGAATATGAACGCGACCGCGACGATCAGGACGATGTAGGTCGCCACGGAGTCAGGAGTTCTTCAGCGAAATACTTTCGAGCACGATCGACGCTGTCTGGCAGCGGTCCAGTGCTTCTTCGAGTGTGTCGTAGACTTCCTTCCACTTGATGACGTCGATCGGATCGGGCGTCCCCTGGAACAGGTCACCGATCGCCTGCGCGTATGCAGAGTCGCCTGCTTCCTCGAACTTCTTGACGGCGAGTGTGTGCCCCGCGACGGAGCGCCGGTCCTTCACCTGGCGTACCGACGCCTCGAGCTCATTCACCGCGGCGTGCAGGATCTCGGCGAGTTCCACCGCGTGAGGCCGTGAGTCGCGGAGGTGGAACATCGCCGCTCGCCGCGCGGTGCCATCGATGAGGTCCGTGACATTGTCCAGCTCCTGCGCCAGCCGGTAGATGTCTTCGCGATCGAGCGGCGTGATGAAAGTGCGGTCGAGTCGTTTCGAGACTTCATGGATGACAGCATCCGCTTCGTGCTCGACCTTCTTGATCTCAGCGACGAAATGTGGCAGGCGATCCATGGCCATGAACATCGATCGAAGCAGGTCTGCCGCGACTTTCATTTTCGCGGCGAGTTGGTTGAAGAGCGTGAAGAAGCCTTCGTCGCGAGGGATGAGGGGCACGAATCTGGTTGTCGAGTGGACGCAGTTTTGCGATGTGCCGACCGGGGAAAGGCCGAGTTCGGCGTTACAGCACCGAGACAAAGCTACGGGCCAATGCCGTAGGCTGGCAACGCGACGCGAGTGAGGTGCCGAGTCTGCCTGGCGGCTGGGAGCGAGCGCGACCGCCGCCAGCATTCTCAGCGGAAATCGTCGTCAGGCAAAGGCGTCACGGGCTTCGTTGATCGCCAGTCGCCGTCGGTGGAGATCCTGGTTGACGAAGAGCTTCACCAGCACCACGC
>DATMBT010000460.1:0-2735 GCA_035559475.1 Gemmatimonadaceae bacterium | reverse complement strand
GTCGGTGCAGCCGGACGGGCGGATCGAGACGCGGCCGGCGGGGGCGAACGGGCCGTACGAGCGGGCGGTGTTGAAGAGCGACCGGCTGATCTACGCGCCGGTGGGGCCGGCCGGGGCGGTGTATCTCGTGCCCTACGCGGACACGCTGCCGAATCCCGAGTGACCGCGATGACGAGGGAAGACCTGAAGGCGCTGGCTGAGGAATACCGCGATCACTACGCGGCCTATCCGCCGTCGCACGCCTTCAACACGCTGGCGACAGAGGTCCTCGTCCTTCTCGATGAGGGCGATGCGCTGCGCAAGATGGCTGATGCCGCCGAAATGCTCTGGAGCGTGGTGGCGAATGTGAGCGAAGGAGACTGGACGAAGCAGTCTCCAGAATGGCAGGAGGCCGCCGCTCACTGGCGCAATAACTACTTTGCGGCTCTTGACCACTACCTGCGGGTGACAAGGCAGGCGCAGCCATGACCTACGCCACCACCTGGCCGCTGCTGTCGTCCGCGCCGAGCGGGCCACCGCCGATCGAGCCCGTCGTGCGCCCGCCGCTGCCGGCGTTCGACCCCGATACGACCGACCCGGACACGGGCGCACCGCTGCCGGTCTACACGACGTTGCGCGAGCCGCCGCCAGCCAAGGCTGACGTCCGCTGGTGGCGGGGTGATGCGTGGGGCCTGACGCTCCCGGGCCTGCCGCGCGTCGAGGGCGGCGCCGATGGACCCGCGCAATCGCGCGTGCTGACCTACTTCCTCGATCGCTACGGGCGCGACTGGGAGGCCACCATCCTGCGGCTGCACCGCGACTACGGCTACACGCACATTTCGCTCTCGCCCCAGGACTCGTTCGCGCACGGCCAGAGCGAGGACGACTACGTGCGGATGGCGGTACGCTGCCGCGAGGCGGGATTGTTTGTGCACCACTTGATGCGCTCGAAGTACTACACGCCGACCGATCCGGATCTCAGCGATCCGACCGCGCTGATCGAGCGTCTGCTGTCGGAAGGCGCGATGCAAGTCGAGACGCCCGCCTGGGAAATGAACCACTGGTCGCCGTCGATCGTGCGCGCGATGATCGACCACGACGCGGCGGTGATTGGGCTGCGGTGCCGCATCATGCTGCACTTCTTCCCGCATTACATTTCGTGGCAGGCGAACGACGAGACGCCGACGGATTTCTGGCGCGCGAACTATGGCAAGGTCGACGGCGTGCTGTATCAGTGCGACCCGGCATGGACGGCCGGCATGATGGCCGCGCGCACGACCGACTGCCTCGATCGCCTCGCGCCTGGTGGGCTGTGGGGCCTTGGTGATTCGGGCCGTGGTCATCCGATCGATCTCACGGTGTGGGAGACGATCGCGACGTGCCAATTCAACAACGGCGTCGATGGCGATGGACGCCTCGCGGATGAGGACATGGGCTGCTTAAAAGGTTTCGAGTGCACGTGCAGCCCGGGCATGATGACCGTGAAAGGGTACGGCGGGGGAGCTAGGCGTCCTGATGGATCCCCTCTGTGAAGTGGCCACTTGCCACGTCTCGTTGGAGTCGGCGCTTATGAATCGCATCCTGCGTGTTGTCGCTGGCGGTACCGAGGAAGAGATGATCCGGTCGGACGCATAGGGGAGTATCGCAGCGATGACAAACACGCATGCCCGCTGGAATCGGTCCATTGGTCAGAATCCACGCGACGCGATGGGCAGCTTCCCGGCTGTGCTTCGTCCAGCAGAAGTTGCCATATGCGTAGCCTGGTATCGATCCGTTTGTAGCTGCAGTCCACATCCAGCAGCCATCGCCAGTGATCACCTTCGACCAAAATCGATCAGCGGGATGCTGTCGTCGCGCATCGTAGTGGCACTGCTTGGAACAAAAGAAACCCTCCCTGCGTGCCCTCGTACTTCTGGCGACCTCGAAGCGTGTGCCACAGACACGACACGCTTCAATCGATGAACGATTGCGATGTTTAGCAAAGCAAGAGCGCGAACAGAAACGGCCCCCTCCGCTGTTCAATTTCGAGGGTTTCGTTTGGAATGGCTGCCCACAGATTTCGCAGGAGACCGTCACCATAGAACGCAATTTTACTACGGAGGCCGGCGTCCGGACGGCACGCCGCTCTGACATGACACTCGAATTCCAGGTCTGGGGCGTGGCGCAGCCAAAAGGCAGCATGAAGGCGTTCTATCGCCCCGGGATGAAGTTTCCGATCGTGACCGACAGCAACCGCTCGGCGAAGTCGTGGGCGCAACTCGTCGCCGAGGGCGCCAACCATGCGCTCGCGCAGCTGCCGCCGGCGGACCGCGGCGTGCTCGAGGGGCCGGTGCGACTGTCGATGGCGTTCTACCTGCCGCGGCCGAAGAAGTTCGCGAAGCGCGCGGACGCGGCGCACCTCACCGCGCCGGACTGGGACAAGTTGGCTCGATGCGTCGGTGACTCGCTCACGCATGTCTGTTATCGGGATGACAAACAAGTCGTCGAGGCCGTCGTCGGGAAGTTCTACGCCGGCATCGGGGAACCGCCGCACGTCACCGTGCGCGTCGAGTCCACGGGCGGCGTCAGGCCTATGGCGGTGCGTCCGGCGCCGCTGCCGCTGTTCGCCGAGGCCTTGGCATGAGCCTGAACGAACTCGGCCTCGCGGTCTTCGTCATCGCCATCGTCGTCGCCCTGGTCGTGGCCTACGTGCGCGGCGTCCGGCAGGAACGGCACGCGCGCGAACTGCGGGACGTGATCGACGCGGAAACTAGGCG
>DATMBT010000459.1:0-6532 GCA_035559475.1 Gemmatimonadaceae bacterium | reverse complement strand
GATGATCGACGTTCGTTCAGCCGCGGGCAGCGTCCGAAGGCTGTCCCTCAGTGCCGTCGTGTCTCCCAGGGAAGAACGCTCGATCGCTACGACCAATGCCGTTCCACCGGGTTTTGCATCCAGCCTGGGGCGCGCCAGCGCGAGGCCGCCGGCCATGATGATCCCCACACGCAGCGCCAGCAGGCCCAGGTCGGACGGCCGCACTGTGCGCGCAGCCCTCCGTGCCGGCTCGTCAGGCACGAAGCGCGCAGTTGGAAACACCACGACGCGCGGCAATCGCCACGCGATCAGGTGAATCGCCACCACTGCGAGCGCAGCTCCGGCTGCGAGGCCTAACCAGGCCGGGGCAAGAAAGGTCATCGCGCCGCCGAAGCAGGTCCGCCTGACGATGCGCTGATCACCCGCCTCGCACCCCTGGCTGGATCTTCACCGGTGGAGACCGTTGTCCACGTTGCACCGGCGTGACGCCACGCGGCCGCAACGCGCTGCTGCCAGTCGTTGAAGTTCGCCACGTAGCGAGCGCGCAGTGCGTCATCGAACGGGCGCGCGATGGTCTGGTCTTCAGGATCCTGCGCCCGGATGGCCCGTGAATCCGGATCCTGTTCCTCTCGTGCCACGACGTGGACCGCGTGCACATCGCAGTGCGCCGATGCCAGCGCGCTCACGGCGCTGCGACTTGCCTCCTCGTCGCCCAGGAAATCGCTGACGACCACGATGCGCACACCGGGACGCGCGTCAGCTAAGAGAGGAGCAACGCGACTGCTTCCGGACGGCGTGATGGCGTTCAGCGTGGACGCCATCTCAGCCAGCGTGCCACGGCGTGACCTCGGCTGTGCGCGCGGCGGCGCAGCGTGATGGGCAATGAGCAGTCCCACCGGATCGCCTGACGAGAGGGCAACAGAAGCCAGGCCAAGCGTGACGTCCACCGCGAGTCGCCACTTCGCAAGCGTGTCCGCCGGGAACGCCATCGAGGCCGACGCATCAACTATGAACCACGTGGCGAGCAACGATCGGTCTTCAGCGAGCCTGATGTACGCACGATCGCTGCGGGCAAGGAGTTTCCAGTCGAGCTGTCGCGGGTCATCTCCCTGGCGATAGAGCCGGTATTCGGAGAGTTCCGGGGCCGTGCCGCGCAGTCGAGACCGATGATTGCCCGGCAGCGTGCCCACTGCCCGCCGCCGGCTGGGCCAGGAGAGGCCGCGAAGCGAATCAAAGAGGGTGGAACTCATGGGGAGTGGGGCATGTGGCCTGAGGCGTCTGGACAGGCGTCGACATCAATATCTCGCGAATCCGTTCCGCCATCCGCCCTCCGACATCCGTTAGATGCCCAGCCCGCTCCGAGGCTCCGGCGTCGTCGAGATCACTTCCTCGACAATCTTGTCCGCGCTTACACCTTCGCCTTCGGCGGCGAAGTTGGGCAACACACGATGGCGGAGCACCGGCGTCGCAACGCGTCGAATGTCTTCGGGCGCGACATGGAGCCTCCCCGACAGCAACGCATTCGCCTTGGCGCCGAGGACCAGTGCCTGGCCGGCCCGCGGACCAGCGCCCCAGCGCACGTAGCGCTTGACGAGTGCCGGCGCCGTCTCGTTGTCGGGACGCGTAGCCCGGGCGAGCGACGCTGCATAACGAAGTGCTGGCTCCGCGCACGCGACGTCGCGGACCAGTCGCTGGAGCGCCAGCGCCTGACGAGCGTCGAGCACTGCCTCGAGCGCCACCGCCTGGTTTCCTGTGGTCGCGCGGAGGATCTCCACTTCCTCCTGCTCGCGCGGATAGCCAAGCCTGATGTCGAAGAGGAAGCGGTCGAGTTGCGCTTCGGGCAGCGGGTACGTGCCTTCCTGCTCGATGGGATTCTGCGTCGCGAGGACAAAAAATGGCTCGGGCAGCGACATCGTTTCGCCCGCCGCGGTCACGCGATGTTCCTGCATTGCCTCCAGCAACGCAGCCTGCGTGCGTGGCGGCGCGCGATTGATCTCGTCCGCCAGCACGATGTTCGCGAAGACGGGCCCGCGCACGAAGCGGAAGCTGCGGCCACCGGTCGCCGTGTCCTCTTCAAGGATTTCGGTACCCGTGATATCGCTGGGCACGAGGTCCGGCGTGAACTGGATCCGGCGGAAGTCGAGGTGGAATGCCTCGGCGACCGAACGGATCATGAGCGTCTTTGCGAGCCCGGGTACGCCCACCAGCAGCGCGTGCCCACCGGCCAGCATCGCGATCAGGATCTCGTCGAGCGCCCCGCGCTGCCCGACGATACGCTTGCCCACTTCCGACCGCAGGCGGACGGCAGCGCTGACGAGCGCATCACGATCACCGGGCCGGTCAATCACCTCCGGCAGCTGCGTCGCAGTCAGCGGACCGGCCGGCGACGCCGGTTGGTGACCAGCAGCGTTGACCCGTTGATTGCACCGGCCGCGGTCAACGAGACGGTCTCGTCGAGGACCTCGAAGCCACGCAGCTTCGTGACCCATTCGACCGCGTTGGCGCCAGGGGCGAGCGTTTCAAGGGCGCGTCGCTTCACGGTCAGCACGGTCGTAAGAGGTGGCGCATCGATGCGAACGGTATCCCACGTCTCGGGGACCTGCACCCGCACCGTGATAACGGGATCACTCGCGGTGCCAAGCCGAATCGTCTCGGGACGGGCGCGGAGCTGCGCCACAAACGGCGTCGACGAGCTCACGCGGCTACCGGGGGAAGCGTCGCGAAAAACCGCGCGATCTGTGCGTCGAACAGGTAGGACGAACCCGTCACCAGGGTATGCCCGCTCGCGGTCGTCGCGGCAATGACGAGTTCCTCGCCGCCCTGACCGCGCATCGAGACGTGCGTGGGACTCACCTGATCCACGAAGGCGGCGTACAGGCTGTTGCGTGTCGTGAAAAAGGTCTGGGCCGCATCGAGCACGATCGCGGGGGCAAGCGTGGTGCGCGTTTCCATCAAGGTGCGTCGCTGGCTGTTCATGTGTTGTATTCGTTAGGTGCCGGCAGGGCGCGGTGCGCCTGACGACGGCTGGTCAACCGGAAGGTCCACTACAAAGGTCGAGCCCGTTCCCGGTGTGGAGTCCACGTCGATATCCCCACCCATGATCCGGGCCAACTGGCGGGCCAGCGTCAGTCCCAGCCCACTTCCCCCGTACCGCCGGGTCTGGGACCCGTCGACCTGGCGGAACTCCTCGAAAATTACTCGGCGCGCATCCGCAGGAATCCCGACTCCCGTGTCCGCCACCCGGAAAAACATGCGGTTTCCGTGGACTTCGGCGCCGGCGGTCACCGTTCCGCTCGACGTGAACTTGTAGGCGTTGCTTACGATGGTGCCAAGCAGGCGGGTGAGCTTCCTGCGATCGGTGCGGATAGGAGGAAGCGGGGACATCGGAAGGACGACCTGCGTATCGACCTCAGGCTGCCGCCCGTCAGTCGTGTCCATCACGTGCCTGAGGACCGCCAGGGCGTCCACGTCTTCCACCAGCAGGTCGGAGGCCTGGCGTTTCAGCATCGTCAACTCGAGCAGGTCATCGATCAATTCCAGCAGGCGTTCACTCGCCCGCTTTGCCTCACCCAGGTCCGATTGCTGCCCCGTTGTGAGCGGTCCCGATAGCTCGTCCTGCAGCAATGAGATGTATCCCATGACCGCGGTGAGTGGCGTTCGCAGCTCGTGCGAGATGTTCGCCAGGAACTCGTCCTTCACCTTCCGCGCTTCCAGCACGGCAGCGTACTGCCGTTCGAGTTCTTCGTTCGCTTCGGTGAGGGCGACGTTGGCGCGGCGCATTTCATCAGCCAGCGCCGCCTTTTCCGCCGTAGCGGCCATCTGGTCCGCGACGATCCGCAGCAGGCTTCGCGCCTCGTGGCTGCGTGCCCCGGGATCGGCGTAATAAAACGTGACCGTGCCGAGCATCCGGTTGCCGCTGTGAAGCGGCAGGGCAACGAGCGACCGGAAGCCGAGTTCCTGCGCCACTTCGCGCCAATCTTCGAGATCGGGATCGCCGGTGACGTCCGGAACCTCGATCACGCGCCGCTCCGCCGCCGACTCGCCGCTCGGACCGAAGCCAAGCCTCACCCGCATCTGGCCGAGCCATGGCCGGTATTTTTCCGGCCAGTTGTACGACGCGGCCAGCCGCATCAACTCGGACGCGCCGTCCACGAGGTAAATGGACGCGAATGTGGCGCCAACGAGCGGGCTGACCCGGTCGAGCGCGAACTGGAAGACTTCTTCGGGACGATCAGCGTGAAGGAACGCGTGGGCGATCTCCCGCACCGCCATCAACTCACGGATCGCCGAATCGGGAGTCTCGCCCTGCGCCTTGAAACGCTGGTGGGTGAGAACTTTCGTGGGTTTTGGCACGACTGAAACTATGAACAGGGTGCGCGGGACGCTATGAAAAAGAGAGCGCAGGGCCCGAACTGCGCAGAGGCCAAACTGCGCAGAGCCCAAACTGCGTAGGGGGACTACTTCTTCGGATTCGAGGCGCGGACTTCCACCTGGTATGTCAACGCCGACAAAGGCGTATCCAGGATTCGCGCGACTACCTCGGCCACGTCTTCGGGCTTGAGCATCCAGCTCTGGTCCTTGCTGTCTCCCACAATCATGTCGGTGGCCACGGAGCCGGGCATCACGACGGACACCTTCACGCCGTGTTCGCGCACCTCCAGCATCAGCGACTCGCTGAAGCCGAGCACTGCGTGTTTCGTGGCGACGTACCCGGTTCCTCCCGGGAAGGCGCTGCGGCCGGCGATGGACGCGATGTTGACCACGTGGCCACGGCGACGCTCGATCATTCCTGGCAGCAGATGGCGCGTCACGTGAAACAGCGCGTTCACGTTGACGTCCATCATCTCGTGCCACTCAGCCGGCGTGAACCTGACGAATGGCTTCTTGGTGATCACGCCGGCGTTGTTCACCAGGACATCGGCGTCCACGTCCCGCAGCGCGTCGTCGATTGACGCCGGATCCGTCAGGTCCACAACGAGCGCATGACACTCGCCGCCTGCTGCTGCGACCTCGTCGCACAACCGGCCCAGTTTCTTCTCGTCGCGCGCCAGCGCCAGCACGCGATGGTTGGAGGCCAGGCGCAACGCAACGGCGCGCCCGATGCCGCGCGATGCGCCCGTGACTAACGCTGTTGGAAGGGCAGGCACGTCACGTGACGCCGATGCGACGGAAAATCTCCCAACCCAGTCGCACCGCAAACTGCAGCGAGGACACCTTCACCCGCTCATCGTGCCCGTGCATGCGGCCTTCGTCCGCCTCCGTCAGTGGGAACGGCAACAGGCCGTACGCCTTCACGCCTGTTTTTCGAAGCGAGGCGCTGTCGGTAGCGCCAGTACTGAGGAACGGCACCGTGGGAACACCAGGGGCTATCGCTGCGAGTCCGTCGCGGATCGCGGCGAACATCGGAGTGTCGTCAGGCGACGGCGGTGACTCTTCGCCCGCGCTCTCGACGGTCACCTGCACCTTGGGATCGTCGATCGCGGCGTTCAGCCGGGCGATGAGCGCCTCCATGGACTGGCCGGGCAGCAGCCGCACGTTCAGGGTGGCAGTCGCCTCAGCGGGGATGACATTCGCGCGCACACCCGCCGAGAGCATCGTGGGCGAGATGCCGTTGCGAAGCATCGCGTCGAAACTCGTGTGCGCTTCGAGCGCCTTGGCGCCTGACGCGACCCTCGCGGCGTCACCTGACGAGACGTCGGCCATCGCGGTGCGGACTTTGCGATCCGGCCAGAATTCGGCCAGGCCAGCAAAGAAGCGCGCGCTGATGGGAGTCAGGACAACCGGTTCTCGATGTGCGGCGGCAGCGACGACCGCGTGCGCCAGCCTGACGACGGCGTTGCCGGGAATCGGGATTGCCGCGTGACCCGGCGTGCCTGACGCGGTGAGCCGGAGGACGTTTGAAACTTTTTCGCCGCATTGCACCGCAGCGTACGAGAGCTTGCCATTCGACTCCCGCAAGCGACCGCCTTCGTTGAGCACGAACTCGGCCTGAATGAGCTGCGGATGGTGGGTGAGCACCCAATCGATGCCGAATTCGCCGTTGGCTTCTTCGTCCGAGGTGGCGAGGAATATCACGTCGCGATTCAGCTTTTTGCCGGCACGCAGCACATGCTCGTTCAGCAGCAGCATGGTCTGCAGGTTGACCGCCAGCATCCCCTTATCGTCAATCGCACCGCGACCGTAGACATAGCCGTCGAGGATCTCGCCACCAAACGGATTCGTGGTCCACCGTTCCCGCTCGACCCCGACCACGTCCATGTGGGCCATCATCATGACGGGACGACCAGTTTTGGAACCCTTCAGCCGCGCGACGAGAGCCGCACGACCGGGCGCCGGCTCGAGGAGCGTCGTCTGGATGCCCGCACCGCGCAGGACGTCGTCCAGGTACCGCGCGACTCCCATTTCCCGCCCTGGCGGATTAACGGTGTCCATGCGTATGAGCGCCTGGAGGTGCGCGATGCACTCCCAGAGCGCGCCTTCCCAGTCAATTGCTTCGGCCACGGTGCCCGTGTGCGTGGTCAGTGGAAGCTCCGTCAATGGCTTAACCGCGTCC
>DATMBT010000458.1:0-2173 GCA_035559475.1 Gemmatimonadaceae bacterium | reverse complement strand
CCGATCTGGCGCTCATTCGACGCGACGAACCAGGACTGCATCGCATTCGTCGCTGCCGGCACGAGCGCCCGACTGAACGGATCGTTCGAGGGACGCGCGCCCGGGATGCCTGCCTTGAATGCCTTCTCCACACGTCCCTCATACTGCGCATCAAGGAACGCCTGTCGAATGAAGGCCACCGAGCCGATCCCGGTTGACGGGTACAGACCGCCGCGTTTCGTGCCGAAGGCAACCTGCTGACCTGCACCAGTGCGAAGAGACAGGTGCGAGTTCGCCTGTGTGCCGGTCAAGGCCGCACCGATCCGGCCCGGGAAAATGCCCCCATTGAAGACCAACCCGACGGTCGTCACGCCGCCAGCACGTAGTGCTCTCAGCTCCGCGTCGCTCGGCTGGAACATGTCCGCCGCCTCGGCGCCCGCTTCGACCTCGGGAAGGTCAGGCGCTGGCCCCGCCGCCCCCGCGCGTCCCAGTGGTTGACCGCCTCGACCGCCCCGTCCTGGCGCCGCCGTCGCGTCGCCGGCCGTTGGCAGGACACGGTTTGGATTAGGAAGCCCAATGCTCGTCGCGGCGTCGATGAGTCCCGGATAGACGGTGTATCCGGCGAGGTCCATCCGAACCACGCCGGCAGGGATCGGGACATTCGCGCCCACCGCCGCAATCCGGCCGTCTACGAAGACAACCGTACCGCGTTCAATGACGCGGCCGGGAGCCGAGACGATGCGCACATTGGTCAGCGCATAGTTCGACCGGGCGACCGGCGGACCCGCCGGGTTGTTGGTTTGGGCGCTTGCCGCAGCCGTAGCCACGAAGACGCCCAGGGGAAGTGCACGAACGAATCTGCGAACCATACCTGATTTCCTCCACCGGGAGACCGAAGCGCACGAAAGTGCGCCTCGGAACGCTGCTTGACTAGGCGACGACGAAAGGGGCCCTGTCGCGTCGAGCGTTGAATTGCATCCCGGGTATACGGGGCAACACTGGCGAGCGTTCGATTCGTCCATGCGGTAGACTGAACACATGTCGCTCACCACATGCTCGGCGCTCGCGGGTCGATGGACGACAGCCGCGATCGCGCTCCTTCTGTTGTCCTCCGTCTCCGCTTCGGCGCAGGGGCGGCAGCCATCGCTGGTCGGGACATGGCGCTTTGTCGAGATCACGGATCTCGACTCCACGGGTACGCCGATCCAGTACTACGGCGCGAAGCCCTGCGGGTTCATCATCTACACGGCGACTGGCCAGGTCAGCGTGCACATTGCGCAGTGTGCGACTCCCGACGCGTCGCCGTCGGAGCTCGCGGCGACATACAACGGCTACTTCGGCACGTACACCGTGAACGAGGCCCGTGGGCTGGTGACACACCAGGTCGAGGGTGGATCGGCGCCGGACTACATCGGTACACCGCAGCAGCGGCCATTCAAGGTCACTGGCGACACCCTCACGCTCGGTGACGGGCGGAGCTGGAAGCGCGTGCTCGTGCGTGTTCGTTAGGTCGGAACACCAGCCTGCCAATCGGAGGATTGGATTGAAACAATCATTCGGGCAACTCGGCGAATGTGTCGTTGTTGCCGTACTCCTCGGGATCGCAGCGACGAACGCCGGCGCGCAGTCGATCCAGGCCGTGCGGGCCACGGACTCACCGCGCCTCGATGGACGCCTGACTGAAGGCGTCTGGCAAAGTGCGCCGGCGATCACGAATCTCACGCAGCGTGAGCCGGACGAGGGCAAGCCGGCGATCGAAAACACCGAAGTGCGTTTCGCGTACGACGATGACGCGCTGTACGTCGGCGCGCGCATGTTCAGCGCCGATCCCCAGGCCATCCGCGCGCTGATCACGCGACGCGACCGCGAAGGCAGCTCGGAGCAGATCGTCATCTCGCTCGACACGTATCACGATCGGCGAACCGCGTACACGTTTTCCGTAACGCCTGCAGGCGTTCGCATCGACTATTACCACGCGACTGACTCGGAGGGCGACCGCGATTCCGACTGGAACCCCGTGTGGGAAGCCGCGACCGACATCGATTCGCTCGGTTGGTCGGCTGAGCTTCGGATTCCGTTCAATCAGCTCCGGTTTTCGCCGGGAGACATCCAGGAGTGGGGCGTCAACGTGGTGCGCCGCGTCCCTGTGCGAAACGAGCAGAGTTACTGGGCGCTCGTCCGCCGCACCGAGGTA
>DATMBT010000457.1:0-3130 GCA_035559475.1 Gemmatimonadaceae bacterium | reverse complement strand
TCGGTCAGCTGAACGCCCTTCTGTTCGTTCCCCGTGTGCTGCGGATGAAAGACTATCTTCGCGCCGCGCACGGCCGCCCATCGAACGGTTTCCGGATACCGCCAGCCTTCGTGGCAGGTGACGACGCCGAACTTCACGCCGTTGATCTCGAAAAGGCGGCGCGAATCGCCGGGAACGTAGAAGCGGTCCTCTGACGGATCGAGCTGGTTCTTGGCCTGGTAGCCTTGCACTTCTCCGTCGGCGCCGATCACGCACGCAGAGATCTGGCGGCCCGCGTCGGTGACGAGTTCGATGCTCAGGATGACGGCGATACGATACTGTTTCGCGAACTGCGCGACGGCATCGATCGCGCGCTTCTGGGTTTCAGCGTCCCAGTGAATGACCTCGAAGTCCTGGCCGCGCAGGCCGGGAAGGTACGCCTCCGGGAAACACGCCAGTTCCGCTCCCTGCTCCGACGCTTTCGACAACAGCCGCTCGATCCTGGCCAGTCCGTCCTCAAGCGACGTTGCGATGCGGGGAGATGCGAGGGCGATGATCAATCAGGCTCCGGTCAAATCTCCAACAGAGTAACGAGCGGGTTAGACCTTCGCCCAAGACGAGGAACCAGGATTCGGGAGCCGGGTAGGTTGGCCGATTCCTTTCCAGCGGAGCTCGGCATGGCCACGGTGCGCGGGCGGCTTCAGGTCATCGGAACGGCGAGCGCTATTCTCGCCGCGAGCGCGTGTTCGTCGGACGATGCCAGGACGGAGCAATTCCCGACGCAACCACAGGGCGTCTCGCAACTCGCCGGTTTCCCTCCGGGTTGGATAGGCGGCACCCAGAAACCGGACCAGTACGAGTTGGGGCGCGACCTGGAGATTGTTCGGGGCGGCCGGAGTAGTGCGTACCTGCGTTCGCGTTCGGCCGAGATCACCTCCGAAAGCTTCATCGCCCTCACGCAGCTCATCCGGGCTGACCGGTTTCGCGGGCATCGGGTGCGTCTATCCGGTTACCTGAAGGTCAGCAGCATTACTGGGCCAGGTGCCGGACTGTGGCTGCGTGGCGATTCTCCCGGGAGGTCGAAGCTCGATAACATGGACACGCGCCGCCGCGTGGGGACCGAGGACTGGCGCCTGGCCGAAGTGGTTGTCGACATGCCAGCCGACGCAATCGGCATTGCCTTCGGTGCACTGCTCACTGGACCTGGCATAGCGTGGATCGATGACCTGCGGCTCGAGGTGGTCGGTCCGGAGGTGCCAGTGACGCCGGCGTATGACTCTCCCAATGGCGCCGATTCCGCGGCACTGGCTGCGAACTACGGCAGGACCGGCCCGGATCCCGTGAACATGGATTTCGAGGGCCTCATCGGTGCGGAGACCGAAGCGGCAACCGTCGAGTGGTTTCGCTCGAAGAGTTTCGAGTTCGCTACGGACGATCCCACAGCCGGCGACGCCGATCTCGAGCCGTTGCGGACGATGATCGGTGGCGCGGGGCTCGTCGCGCTCGGGGAAGCGACACACGGGACTCGCCAGTTTTTCAGGATGAAACATCGCGTGTTCTCGTACCTCGTCAGGCACCTCGGCTTCACGCACTTCGGGATCGAGGCCTCCCTGCCCGAGGCGCTCGCGGTCGATCGATATGTCCAGACCGGGCTCGGGGACCCGATCTCGCTCGTGCGTGGCATGCATTTCTGGACCTGGAGCACTGAGGAGGTCGTCGCGCTCGTCCAATGGATGCGCGCCTGGAACGCCGCGGGCAATCAGCCGCGTGTCCACTTCACCGGTTTCGACATGCAGCACCCCGGTGTGGCCATCGACAGCGTGGTCACCTTCACGATCGGGATCAATCGCGCGTTAGGCGACAGCGTCTACGCAGCCTACGGCTGCCTGGCCCCGTTTCGGAACGTCGGCACGAAATCACCAGACGTCAGCGGGTATTTCCAGCTCGACCGCGCCCAACAGGATGCCTGCCGGGCGCGCGTGAACAGTGTGGACTCGCTGTTTGCCAACCGGTACTCGGCCTGGGCGGCGATCGCCGGCGTTGAACGCACGGATCTGATGCAGCGACTGGCGAGGCTCGTGTCCCAGTGGGAAGACCATGCGCGGCCATCAGGTGGCTCGCGCGACAGATACATGGCCGAAAACGCAGCGTGGTGGCGATCACGTCCCGGCGTCGCGGGCACGATGCTGTGGGCGCACAACGGGCACATATCCCGCTACCCCTTCGCCATGGGATCGCATCTCGCTGCGCAATACGGCACCGACTACGTCAACGTGGCGCAGACGTTCAGCGCGGGCTTTTTCAACGCCATCCACCAGCTTCCCTCGGGCAGCCTCGGAGCGCTGATGGCGCATAACGTGTCAGGCGCCTGGCCGGCGTCCATCGAGACCTTGTTCGACGCCACCGGCATGCAACGGGCGATCTTCGACGCCCGGGTCATTCCGGACGGCGGACCCATTGGCGAGTCATTGCGGCGACGCCTGACGATACGCACGATCGGTGCCGTTTTCGCGCCGCTCGCGTCTCCGGCGATATACCAGGCACAGGTCGTGCTGCCTGACGACTACGACCTGGTCATCTGGTTCCGGGATACCGGCTCATCGCGACTCCTGGCTTCATCAAGCGTGGGACTCTCGACCTCCTCGATTGCGCCCTGAATCAGACAGGCAGGTCGAGCAGCGACGCCGGTTTCAGGCTGGCTCTTCGTATTCGCTCTCTTCGGGCGCGTCGGTCACGCTCTCGAAGTGGAGTGAGTAGCCGTCTGGATCCGTCAGGGACGTCACCCACATGCCGTTGCCCACAAACGGCCGGCCCGCGTCAATGCCCCGCCCGCGAAACTCGCGATACAGCGCCAGCGCGTCCTTGCAGATGAAGTTGATCGACACGCCGACGCCCAGCTTGCCGTCCGGCTTCCACGCGTGCGGACCGTCCCGGTTGATCTCCTGCAGCATGACCGCGGCGCCGCCGAGCTGCAGCCAGCACCACTTGAGCCTCCCTTCGGGGACCCACTGGTTGCTCATGACGAAGCCAAGTCCATCCACATAAAAGTGAAGTGACTCCGCCATGCTCGAGACGGCGAAGAGCGGAACCGCCTGCTCGACGTTGGCTTGCTGCGTGGTCCCTGCGGTCATGCCTGCGGCAGTCCGTCAGT
>DATMBT010000456.1:0-2559 GCA_035559475.1 Gemmatimonadaceae bacterium | reverse complement strand
AAGCCTGCTGGAAGGGATCGGAGTTCCTGGTACGAGCGCTGCGCATGCTTCGCGACGGGACTCTTTCGTGTGCCCAGCGGGAAAAGGGTGCGGCACCATACGGGTACCGACTGTACGTGGCGCCAAGTAATGGAGAAATGGCGGCCGGGATGATGCGGATCTCACGCCGGAGGCTTGGCGAGAAGTGGCGCTCCGTGACTTCGCACGACCAGTGGTTCATGGCGTACCGGCGTCGGCCAGGCCTGCCTGACGAGAACCGTGAGCCTGACCTGGCACCGTTTCGCTTCAAGCCGATTATTCCGCCCCGGGACCGATTCTGGGCGGATCCGTTCCCCATCCGCGTGGGTGGCGGGGACTACGTGCTTTTCGAGGACTATCCATTCGCGACCCGGCGTGGTGTCATCTCGGCGATGGAACTTGGACCAGACGGCCCGGTCGGTTCACCGCAGGTTGTCATGAGTCGCGACTACCACCTCTCCTATCCATTCGTATTTTCGTGGCGCGGCGAACAGTTCATGGTGCCCGAATCCGCCGAAGCGGGTTGGGTCGAGATGTATCGTGCGGTGCGTGCGCCGATGGAATGGACGCTCGAGGCGATGCTGATGGCAGACCTGCCGCTGGCGGACTGCACGCTGGCGGAGATTGGTGGCAAGTGGTGGATGTTCGCCAACTCCGCCGTGCCCGGCGCATCGTACTGGGACGAGCTCCACATCTTTCACGCGCCGTCACCAACGGGACCGTGGACGCCCCATCGCCGGAATCCGGTGGTGTCCGACGTGCGGACCGCGCGGCCGGCGGGTGCATTGTTCCAGCGCGGCGGCGCGTGGTACCGCCCGTCCCAGGATTGCTCCCGCGGCTACGGGGGGGCGATGAACATCCAACGCATCCGGCGGCTCGACGAATCCACGTATGAGGAAGAAACGGTGAGTCGTCTCCTGCCTGAATGGGCGCCCGGACTCACCGGGGTACACACGGTGAACGCGCTTGGCGGCCTTACGGTGATCGACGCGCGGCGCCGCGTGCCGAAGTTCCCCTGGGATTGAGTTCCCGCGCCTGACGCGCGGGCCTAACGACCTGTCCCGGTGACAGGTGCCGGTGGGGTCGCCTCGCTGGCGGATCCCGCGATGCGGTTGATGAACTTTTCGACTGCGCGATCCCAGCCGAAGTTTGCCCGGACATAGGTGCCGCCGCTGAGTGCCATGGAAGATGCCTGACGAGGGTCCGACAGCAGCCCCACGACGGCGTCGGCGAATGGTTTCGCCCCATCGGCGATGAGCGCATGCACGCCGTGTTCGAGGGGAAGCCCTTCGGCGCCAATGGTCGTGGACACGAGCGGACGCTCCATAGCCAGCGCTTCGTAGATCTTGAGTCGCGTGCCGCCGCCAACCCGCAGCGGCACCACGAAGACCGAGCCGGCCTCCATGTAGGGCCGCACGTCAGGGACCGAGCCCGTGACTCGCAATCGCTGGTCCTCTCCTGAAAGCGCCTGGATGCGCGGGGGTGGGTTCCGCCCGACGATCGTGAACGTCACGTCCGGCATCTGCGCGTGGATGAGCGGGAGCACGTCGTCCACGAACCACGCGATTCCATCTTCGTTCGGCATCCAGTCCATCGCGCCCGTGAAGACCAGGTTGCGCGCTTCCAGCGGGGCTCGGCCTTTTGGATGGAAATATTCGGTGTCGACTCCGGTAGGCACGTCAGAGACGCCAGCGATCCCGTATTCCGTTTCAATCGCGCGGGCGTCGGCCTCGGACACAGCGACGACGTGACCGAACCGCCGGCATTCGCGTTCCTCGAACTGCCTCATGCGCCGCCACTGTTCGCGAAAGTAGGCGCGCGACAACGGGTTTACACGCACGTCGGCATGCCGGCGCCAGATCGCCGCTTCGACGTTGTGCTGGAAAAGGACCGTAGGGACCTGGAGACCATCGGGAACATTCTGGCTGGGAAACAGGAAGTCACAGACCAGCAGGTCGATGCCGAGGCGCGACACTGCCTGTCGGATCTCTAGCTCCATGCGCAGTGACCGATACTTGGCGACGGCGTAGGGGAGGGGAGAAACCAGGTTGGCGGCCAGTTCGAGCCAGAACCGGGGCGAGCGCCGGCGCGCTTCCGAGAACTCGACCCGGATGAGGTCATGACAGTATTCCTGCGCCCTCTCGACGGCGTCGAGCGCCGCTCCCCCGTTGTCGAGCGCCACATACGTCACGCGGTGCTGTCGTTTCAGCGCCCGCAGCATGTTATACGTGCGGATGCGGCCACCCTTGTCGATCGGGTGGAGCAGTTCGGTCTTGACCCAGAGCAGGTGCACCTAACGCGAGGTGGCGAGGCTGCGCGGCGCCATGCCGATGTCCGATGGCGACTCGCCGTCGATGAAGATCCGGTGCCAGATCTCGACGTTCAGGAGGGCCCAGAGCCTTTCCGTATGATCTCGCACGCCTCCGGCGTGCTCGTTGGCCAGGGCGCGTACATAGGCCCGGTCAAACAGGTTGCGCGCTTCCGCGCGCTCGCCGAGCACGAACTCGTCGATGTACCCGCGATGGGCTTCTCGAAACCACC
>DATMBT010000455.1:0-2796 GCA_035559475.1 Gemmatimonadaceae bacterium | reverse complement strand
GAAGACGGTGTCGAGTTCCGCAGCCACATCGACGGCTCGCGACGCCGCTTTACGCCTGAGTCAGTCATGCGCATCCAGCGCAACCTCGGCGCCGACGTGATCATGCAGTTTGATCATGTGATTCCGGGGCAGTCCACCTTCGCCGAATCTCAGGATGCTTCGGACCGATCCTTAAGGTGGTTGGAGCGATGCCTTAGGGAGGTCAGAGCTCAGAGCTCAGAGCTCAGAGGTTCGCTCAGCGACAGTGCCGAGTCACGAGTCACGAGCCACGAGTCACGACAAGCTCTGTTTCCCATCGTGCAGGGAGGGATCCATCCCAAACTCCGCACGGATGCTGCCCGAACCATCACCGGAATGAACGACTGGCACGGCGTCGCCATCGGCGGCCTTTCCGTCGGCGAGAGCAAGCCTGACATGTACGCGATGCTCGACTTGCTGCACCCCGAGCTGCCCGCTGACCGTCCACGGTACCTCATGGGCGTCGGGTTCCCGGAGGACTTGATCGAAGGCGTCCGGCGGGGAGTGGACCTCTTCGACTGCGTCGCGCCGACGCGCATGGGCCGCAATGGAACCGCGTTCTCCAGTACCGGCCGGCTCAACATCAAGCGCGCGGAGTTCCGGACCGATGGCCGTCCCGTGGACGAGTCGTGCGATTGCACTGCGTGCAGGCGTTTTTCGCGGGCCTACTTGCGCCACCTGTACGTCTCGGACGAGATACTGGGACTGCGCCTGCTTTCGCTGCACAATGTACATTTCCTCGTGTCACTGATGCGCGGCGCGCGAGCCGCGATTCAGGCAGGAACCTTCGATAGTTGGGCCAGCGAATGGCTGGACCGCCTGGCCTCCGGACCGGACTCCCAGACATGATCGCCGCTCTCTTCCCGCTCCTCTCCATACAGGCCGCACGCGCGACGAACCCGATGATTCCCCTCCTCATCCAGATGGGGGCGATCTTCGCGATCTTCTACTTCCTGATGATCCGGCCGCAGCAGAAGCAGCGTCGGCAGCACGAAGAGCGGCTGAAGAACCTCCGTAAGGGTGACAGCGTGGTCACGGCCGGCGGCCTCGTCGGCGAGGTCGTGCACATCAAGGAAGTCACGGGCGACGACGCCAAGGCGAAGACGATGGAGGATCACGTCACGATCAAGACCGGTGAGTCGCGCGTGGTCGTCGAACGTGGCCGAATTGCGCGGGTGGCTGGTTCCGACACCGCGGGAGCCACGGCGTGAGCCTGCTGGAGATCCACGTCCTGGGATCACCAGTGCTGCGCACTGAAACAGTTCCAGTCAGCGTGATCACCGAGGACCTGCGGAAACTCGTTGAGGACATGTTCGACACGATGCGCGCGGCCCAGGGGATCGGCCTGGCCGCACCACAGGTCGGACGCCTCGAGCGTGTCGCGATCATCGACATCGAGAACGATCCCATCGTCCTCATCAACCCCGAGATCATTTCCGAAACGGGGAAGGAACGCGCCGAAGAAGGCTGCCTGTCGATTCCCGACATTTATGGCGATGTGGACCGCGCGGCTCGGGTCACGGTGCGCGCGACGGACCTCGAGGGCAACCTGTTCGAGCGCGAGGCGACCGAACTGCTGGCGCGGGCATTCCAGCACGAGATCGATCACCTGCACGGCAAGTTGTTCATCGACTACCTCAGTTTCCTCAAGCGGCGTGGGGTGATGGCGCGCTGGGAAGACCTGAAGGAGAAGTATCCGGGGCAGCGACGCGTGCTGTCGCCGACCACGGTCACCGCCGACGGGAATGACGGAGGCGAGAAGCGGTGACATGCGCGTTCTCTTCTGGGGGACGCCAGACTTCGCGACACCACCACTCCGCGCGCTGTTAGGCGAAGGCGTCGACGTCGTCGGCGTGGTCACGCAGCCGGACCGTCCCCAGGGACGGCATCGGAGCACTACGGTCCCGCCGCCGGTGAAGGTCGTCGCACAGGAAGAAGAGCTGCAGGTGCTCCAGCCCGAGAAGCCGCGCGGTGAGGCGTTCATCGCCGCCGTACGCGAGCTCGAGCCGGACCTCTCCGTGGTGGTGGCCTATGGCCACATCCTCCCGAAGGAAGTGATCGACCTGCCACGACTCGGCACGCTGAACATCCACGCGTCACTGCTCCCGCGCTGGCGCGGCGCCGCACCGATCCAGGCGGCCATCCTCGCCGGAGACACGACGTCGGGCGTCTCGATCATGCGCATGGTGCCGGCCCTCGACGCCGGACCGGTCATCCTCCAGGCCGATACGCCCATCCTGGACGACGAGACCGGCGGTGAACTCACCCTCCGGTTGTCCGAACTCGGCGCCCTGGCCATCGTGGAAGCGCTCACGCTCGTATCGTTAGGCGATTCGTCAGGCATGCCGCAGGCCGAGGAGGGCGTCACGTATGCGGGAAAGGTCAATCGCGACAGCGCTCGCATCGACTGGACCCGGCCCGCGACCGAGGTCTCGCGAATGATCCGCGCGTTTGACCCCGTGCCAGGCGCGTTCAGCGCGCTGCAGGACAACGAGGTGAAGCTGTTCGGGGCCCGCATCGCTGCCGACGCACGCGGCGATCCGGGTACCGTCATTGAGATTGATGAGATGGGTATGCTTGTGGCGTGCGGCACTGGCGGCGTGCGGATTGCGTACGCGCACCCCGCAGGCCGGCGACGTTTGGCGGCGCTGGACTGGGCGCAAGGACGGGGAGTGGCGGCGGGGGATGTGTTCGGGAACTGAGACCGGATGGCGGATGGCGGATGGCAGATGGGGGATCACCTGCAATTGCCTGATTACATCTGAATTCGTCGGAAAT
>DATMBT010000454.1:0-4151 GCA_035559475.1 Gemmatimonadaceae bacterium | reverse complement strand
GGCGTGGGGTCAGAACTACCTGCAGGGCGGCACGGCGATGGTGCAAGCGGATGTCGGCACCGGGAAGCTGTACATGTTCGGTCCCGAAGTGCTCTTCCGCGGCCAGCCCGCCGGCACGTTCAAGCTGCTGTTCAACGGGATCTTTGCCGGCCTTGTGGAGCGCACCAATCGTCAGGTGCAGTAACGGAAGGGTGCGTAGGGTGCGTAGGGTGCGTAGGGTGCGAAGGGTGAAAGGGCGCGAGTCCTTTCACCCTTCTTCTTTCCACCCCACCTTACCACCCTTCTCCACCCTCTCCCACCCTCCTCCACCCTACATGCAGCGCGGTTTCGATCTCGTCGTGATCGGCACCGGTTTCGGTTCCGCGTTTTTCCTCCATAAGGCGCTCCAACGGCTCCGTCCGACCGCCCGCTGTCTTGTCCTGGAGCGTGGTGGCGTGCACACGCACCAGTGGCAACTCGAGCACGGCCGCAATTCGGACATCGAGTCGGCGGACACCATCCGGACGCGACCTGGTGAAAAGCCGTGGCGCTTCTCGTTAGGGTTCGGCGGCGGCACCAACTGCTGGTGGGGCGTGACGCCGCGGATGCACCCGACGGACTTCGCACTGCGAACCAGGTATGGCGTGGGCCGCGACTGGCCCCTCTCGTATGAGGACCTCGAGCCGTTTTATGGCGAGGCCGAGTCGATCATGGGCATCGCCGGCGACGATGACATCGGCGCGCTCTTTCCGCGCTCGACCGCCTTCCCCCAACCGCCGCACGTCCTGACCACGGCGGATCAGCGCATGAAGGCGGCCATGCCCGGCCTTCACTTTGCCCTGCCCACTGCGCGTTCGAGCGTGCCGACTCCCCAGCGCGGCGTGTGTTGTGCCAACGCGACCTGCGATCTCTGTCCGACAAATGCGAAGTTCACCGTCCTGAACGGGATGACGTCCACCTTCAGCGATCCGCGCGTCGAACTCGTGACTCGCGCCGAGGTCCATGCGATCGAAACCGAAGGCGGGCGGGCACGGCGAATCCTGTATCGCCGCGAAGGACGCGAAGAGTCGGTGGAAGGCGACCTCGTGGTCCTCGGCGCGAACGCGCTTTTCAGTCCAGCGATCCTGCAGCGCTCGGGAATCGACAGCGCGGTCACCGGTCGAGGCCTGCACGAGCAGCTCAGCCTGTTGGTGGACGTGTTTTTCGACGGCCTCGATCACTTCGACGGCGGCACGGCAACCACCGGCGTGAACTATGCGCTGTTCGATGGTGCACATCGGCGCGAGATGTCCGGCGTGGCCGTCATGTTCCGCAACTGGCCCATTCACGGCTTCCGCCTCGAACCGGGACGGTGGCGCCAGGTAATGCCACTGCAGTTGATGGCGGAAGTCCTGCCTGACGACGAGAACCGGATATTCCTCGCAACGGATTCACCGGTGCCCACCGTTTATCACGGATCCCGATCGGAGTATGCGACTCGAGGACTGGATCGCGCGTTTGCCGGCCTTCCCGAACTCCTTGCTCCGTTGCCGGTGGAACGAATTGAGTCGCGCGGACACCGCGACTCGGAAGCGCACATGCAGGGCACCTTGCGCATGGGCCGTGATCCATCCGATTCCGTTGTCGACGCCGGCCAGGTTCATCACACCGTTCGCAATCTCGTCGTTGTTGGCACTTCGGTGTTCCCATCGTGCGGCATCGCGAACCCGAGTCTCACCGCAGCGGCGCTGTCGTTGCGAGCGGCGAGCCGGCTCTTTCCCGCGCCATCATGACCCGACGACTCTGGACGCGTCGCGCCGTGGTGGGGTCAGGTGTACTCGGGGTTTTTGCGTTCCTGTCCTGGCAATACCGGGTCAGGGACCGCTTGCCCTCGCTCGTCAGGCGCATTGTGGCGCGCCGCGCGTCTTCAGTGCGCATCGCCCGGGGAGAACTCGACCGGTTCGTCGACGCCTATGTGCGCACTGACGGCTTTCGGCTGGAGGAGCTGCGCGAGCGGCTTCCACTCGATCGGTTCTACGGCCTTCCGTTTTATGAGCGACTGATTCCGGAGGGCGCGGCACAGGACCTGGAACTGGCCGAGCGTCACGTTGTGACCGCGCTGCTCCAGTCTACCGATTACTTCTCGTCAGGCGGGGAAGCCAACGTCAGGTTTGTCAGTTGGCCGCGGGACTGCTGGAACCCGTACGCGCGCACCCGCGCGTCGCTGCGTTCCTAGCGTCGCCGACGTCCCGAGAGCGAGCCGAGCACACCACGCAGGATCTGGCGCGTGATAGCCGCGCCGGCAGTGCGCGTCGCGGTCTTCGCGAGGATGTCGACAAGACCATCGCGTTTACCACCACGCGGTCCGGTGGTTCCGAAAATCAGGCCACCAAGCCCGCCCAGTACTGCTCCAGCACCGGGGCTTGAGGTGAACCCGCCGCCACCGCCCTGTGCTGTGGGCTGTGCGCCGGTGGGTTCCGCGGCGGCAGCGCGGTCGCGCAGCTTCTCGAACGCGGATTCGCGGTCGATTTCCTTCTCATAGACTCCAGCGACCACCGACTGCGAGATCAGTGCCTTTCGCTCGTCAGGCGTGACAGGCCCGATCTGCGATGCCGGTGCGAACATCCACGCACGTTCAGTGACACCCGGAATGCCCTTCTCGTCGAGGAGGGAAACGAGCGCCTCGCCAACGCCGAGTTCGAGGATTGCGGTCTCGATATCGATGGCCGGGTTGGCGCGCATGGTCTGCGCGGTGGCCTTCACGGCCTTCTGGTCGTGAGGTGTGTAGGCGCGCAGGGCGTGCTGCACCCGGTTGCCCAGTTGTCCGAGCACCTTGTCGGGAATGTCGATCGGGTTCTGCGTCACGAAGAACACACCGACGCCTTTCGAGCGGATAAGTCGCACCACCAGCTCCACCTTTTCCAGCAATGCCGCCGGCGCGTCGGCGAACAACAGGTGCGCTTCGTCGAAGAAGAACACCAGCTTCGGCTTCTCGCGGTCTCCCACTTCGGGGAGGTTCTCGAACAACTCGGCGAGCATCCATAACAGGAAGCTCGCATACAGCCGCGGATTGTTCATGAGCCGGTCGGCGGCGAGGATGTTCACGACGCCACGACCGTCCACAGTCTGCATCAGGTCTTCGATGTTGAGCATCGGCTCACCGAAGAACTTCGTGCCGCCTTGTTCTTCGATCTGCAGCAAACCGCGCTGGATCGCGCCGATGCTTGCCGCCGACACGTTGCCGTATTGCGTCCTGACCTCCGCGGCGTTGTCGCCGAGGAACTGCAACATGGCGCGCAGGTCGGCGAGGTTCAGGAGCAGGAGTCCGTTGTCGTCCGCAACACGGAAGGCCATCGTCAGCACGCCTTCCTGTGTCTCGTTCAGGTTGAGCAGTCGCGCCAGGAGCAGCGGACCCATGTCCGAAATGGTCGCGCGGACGGGATGCCCCTGTTCACCGAAGACATCCCAGAACGTGACCGGACATGCGGACCATGTTGGAGTCGGAAGGCCGAGCTTCTGGAGGCGCGCGGACAGCTTCTCGCTCGCCGCTCCGGCTTTTGCCATTCCGCTCAAGTCGCCTTTTACGTCGGCGAGGAACACCGGCACGCCGATGCGCGAGAACTGCTCGGCCATGACCTGCAGCGAAATCGTCTTGCCGGTTCCTGTCGCGCCGGTGATGCATCCATGCCGATTGGAGAATGCCGGCAACAGGCCCAGGTCTTTCGTGCCAGCGCGCGCGATGATCAGTGGATCGGTCATGCGCAAAGATGGCCAGTGCATCGCGCTCAGGCTACCTGTCCTGACGCTGCCCCGCAGTCAGGCCTTACGCCGTTAACCGTTTTACGCAGTTTGGAATGCCTACTCTTTCACGCAGTTCTTCTTTTACCTATGCCGCCGTTCCTGTGCCCCTCGAACCCGAACAGCGGCATAGGTAAAGACAGACAGCGGGAAACGGAAGGCATTCGGAAATCGTAAAACGGTCAACGGCGTCATGGGCGGGGGGGAGGAGGCTCCACTGACGCGATACGGTTTGCCGCTTCGGGGTCATCGACGACCAGGATCAACTGGTTTGCGTGATCGCTGTACTGGACCTCGATGTTCACGCCGGCGTCGGCCATTCGTCGACACACCAGGCCGAGTTGGACAGGAACGCCTTGGCGAAGTCGGAGCACTACGACCTCTCGAACGCTTAC
>DATMBT010000453.1:0-2078 GCA_035559475.1 Gemmatimonadaceae bacterium | reverse complement strand
GGTGAACCCGGACGGATCTTTTGCGGTGGACAACGTGAGTGCCGGCGCGCGGAAGCTGACGTTCCGTTCACCAGCAGTCGCCATGAGGCACGTGTCGGTCAACGTGCAGTCGGGTCAGTCGCAGCTGTTGTTGGTCGCCCTCAGGACTGCGCCGCTCATCGTAGTGCAGCGGAGTGACGCTGTGGGCAACTCGCAACTGACCGAATTCCGCAGGAGACGCAGCGGTGGCGGTGGCGTCTTCCTTGATCGTGCCGAAATCGAGCGGCGGAATCCACGCACCCTGACGGACCTCGTTCGAACCATACCGGGCGTTCGCGTTGTTCCGAGGCCAACGGGGTTTCGTTATGTCAGCTCACACTTCCGTCGAGTTGCCGGCGACATCGGCACCTGCGACGTGATGCTGTACCTTGATGGTCAACCGTTCCTGATGGAAACCGGCGACGCTGACGCTCGTATCCGCATCAGCGAAATCATCGCGCTGGAGGCGTATGTCACTGCCGGTTCAGTGCCACGCCAATTCGCCGGCTCTGACGCGGCGTGCGGAGTGATCTTGATCTGGCGGTGAAAAAGGTCAGAACGGTTGTTCGAGGCTTTGGCTCTGGGGAGTAAACAGCTCGGCGCCGGTTTCCGTGATCACCATGTCGTCCTCGAGCCGGCAACCGAATTCACCCGGGATGTAGATCCCCGGCTCGTCGCTGAACGTCATGCCCGGCTGGAGCGGCAGTGTGTTGCCCTTCACCAGGTACGGCCACTCATGGCCGTCCATCCCCATGCCGTGTCCGACTCGGTGGGTGAAGAACTTGTACCCGGGTCCGAAGCCACCGTCTTCGATCACCTTGCGTGCTGCGGCATCCACGGCCTGGCACTCGACACCCGGTTTGGCCGCCGCCAGCGCCGCGGACTGGGCGCGATGCTCGATCTCGAAGACCGACTTCATTCGATCGGTGGCTTTTCCCAACACGAACGTGCGCGACAGGTCGGACGAATAACCCTCGACCTTGCAGCCGCCGTCGATCAGCAGGATGGTGCCCTCACGAATGACCTGCGGCTTCACCGAGCCGTGCGGCAGCGCCGAGAATTCGCCGACCTGCACCCCGGCGCTGCCGTCGAACCCGAGCTGCCGATGGGCCTTCGCCACGAGATCGGCGAAATCGTTCTGGGTCATGCCGTCGGCGAGCGCTTTCCATGCCGCTTCGTACGCCTTGAGCGTGACCTGCGACGCGAGTCGCATCAGCGCCAGCTCGTGCGTGTCCTTCACCGTGCGGCAGCCGGCCGTCACGGGCGTGCCACTCGTTATGCGGATGGACGGGGCGGCGGTGGCCACCATGTTCGAGAACACGAACCGCACCGTTTCCTCGACGCCGAGCGAGCCGCTCGCCACACCCGCGGCGCGGAGTCCCTGTGCGACGCGCTCCGACGGGCTTTCATGTTCCTCCCACGTCATCACCTGGGTGCCGGCACCCAGCGGGCCGGTGCGAGCCTGTTCGAGGGTCCTTTCTTCCTCGAACTTGGGCGTAACGATGAACGCGTCCCCCTTCGCCGGGATGATCACCGCCGTCATCCGTTCCGACAGGCCCCATTGCATCCCGGTGAAGTAGACCATCGACGTGCCGCCGGTGAGCATCAGTGCGTCGATTTTCTGTTCAGTCATCAGGCGGCGCGCCTTCTCGATACGGCCCCGTCGTTCATCCACGCTGATCGGGGTGGCCTGGTCCTTCATTGAAGTCAGGGCCGCGATCGATGGCGGAAGGTCGCTGGTTGGGGACTCGTTCCCTTTGGCCACGTTGCAGGCGGTTCCGGTCAGGGCCAGCGAGGACGCTTGGACAAAACGACGACGCGACAACATGGCGGAACCTCCAGCGGGACGGTGAGTTGCGAGCGAATCGATAATCTGGCAGGCGCCCCGCAACCCGTCGAGGGAAAAAAGGGTCAGACTCCATTTACGCCAGGGTAAATGGAGTCTGACCCTTTTTTCTCCGCCCCGACCGCCAGCAGCGTCTGCCGGGGACCGACCGAAACCTCGCTTCCAACCCTTCCGCCATTCCCGGTGTCAGATGCATACCTAGACTTGAAAAGGG
>DATMBT010000452.1:0-2558 GCA_035559475.1 Gemmatimonadaceae bacterium | reverse complement strand
GACGGGACTTCAGGCACGCGGTCGCCAACTTCGAGGTCACCCGAATAAAAGCGCCCCAGCGCGCGCACGCGGCTGTCCGTCAGGCTCAACGTGAAGTTCCCGCGCAGGTTGCCGTGCCGTGCCTGCGCCTCGATCTCCATCCCACGGTTTGCGATGTGCCCGGCGTTCTGGTACGTGATGGTGCGCCGATCCTCGATCACCTGCTGGATGAGTCCCTTGGCGACCTGCGTGTATCCCGTCACGGAGACCATTGCGCGATCGCCGGCGAACCATTCGACGCCAGCTTCAACGCCGGATTGCGTTTCCGCCTCCAGTCCCGGGTTTCCCTTCTGGCGGAACCGGAGCGTGGCAATCGACTGGCGCGCGCTGGGCGGCGGGGGACGAATCCCCTTTCCGTACGCCCCCCGAAGCTTGATCGTCCCGCCGCCCGCATCTCGCGTGTACGCCACGCCGAGCATCGGTGACCATGCCGCAACCAGGTCTTCGCCGAAGGTGCTGTTCCAGTCTCCACGAACGCCGGCCGTGATGAAGACCGATTGCCACACATCCACCTTCACCTGCGAGAACACGCCGAGGTTCGAGATGTCGTCGTGGTACAGCGCGGCCAGTTCGTTGCTGGTATCGCCCCCGACTTCGTCGCTCGTTCCCAGTCGCTCGCGGGAGAGGTCCGTGTGGTCAGTGCCGACGGTGAGCGTCGCGCCACCCCACGGGTTTTCCGCGACCCGCAGTGCAGTGCTGAACCGGATCGACGTCTTCGACGCGCGTTCGCGCGTGGCGCCGAGCAGTGCGTCAGCGACCGTCGCCGGTTCACGCTGCAGCGGAATCGCGCCGTCGTGGCGATCGACGCCAACGACGAGCGTGTGTCGCATGCCTGGCACCGGGTTCGCGTCGAGCGTGAGCCCGTAGGTCTCGTTCTCGATGCGCTGGTCCTTCAGGATGTCGCGCACCTGCGAGAGCAGCGTGTCCGCGCGCAACAGCGGGTTTTCGGGCGCGGTGAACCGGACGTCGGCGTAGCGCATGCTGCCCTGGATGCGCAGCCAGCCGGCCAGGTGGCTGAATCCGCCGTACCCGCCGAGATACGATGACTCGCCCCCGGGGACGATGCCGCCCGTGGAAGCATACGTGCCGCCACCGCCTAACGAGCTGGTGCCGCCGCCGCTCGAGAGCATGGCCGAGTGCCGCTGCGACCCGATGGCGCCGTCCACATACCGGCTCGACACGACCCCGCCCGAAAGTTGCGCATCCACCTCGGGCCGCCACTCGGCCGACGGGGAGCCGCGCCGCGTGATCACGTGCACCACGCCGCTGATCGCGTCGGACCCGTACAACGCGGACCCCTGCGGGCCGCGGATGATCTCGATGCGCTCGACGCTGTAAGGATCGACCGCGAACAGCAGGTACGGACTCGCCAGCTCGACTCCGTCGATGTACGTCTTGAGGTAATTCGAGGTAAACGAGCTGCTGCCGCGTACGGAGCCGATCTGCGCAATTGGTGAGGCGATCCCCAGGTCCCAGGTCACGATGCCGGGAACGCCCGATCGCAGCAGGTCCTGCATCGACGAGGGACCGTACGAGGCGATGTAGTTTCGCGTGAGCACGGTAACCGCGGCCGGCAACTCGCGTTCTGGCGCGCCTGCCGCGGGCGTGCCCATCACGAGCACGCGATCCATGACCTGCGTGCGGACCGCCGCCCGGTCTACAGTGGGCATGGACGAGTCGGGAAGCGAACCATTCGCCACCAGCGTGGCGCGCGGGTTGCGCACCAGGACGACGTATCCTGACGGCGTGACGATCGGGTCCACGCTCGTGCCCGCGAGGACGTCGCGCAGCACGTCACCGACAGGGGCCCGCTGGCGCGACACGGAAACCCGGCGCGAGACCGGCACCACGTCGCTGCTGTACGACAGCCGGAGGCGACCTTCCTGCGCGATGAGGTGCAGCGCCAGGCCTAACGGGAGGTCGGCGATCTCGATGGTCACCAGGCGGGAAAGGACCTTTCCTTCGCTGTCTTCGGGCCGCGCTGAACTATCGACTGCGGCTACCGCGCGGGAATTCTGTGCGCCCAGCGGCGATGCAAGGCCGGGGGCAAACAGGAGTGTTGCAACCATCGCCCATGGCAGCATGCTGGGCGCGGGTATGGTCCGCGTCCCCCCACGACCCGCCACTGCGCGGCATGCCGCACCGCGGCACGCCGCAGGCGACAAGTTCACGCACCAGCCTCCACCCGGCCGCGCGGTACCACTGGAATCGCGGTCGGACTTATCGGGGGCCCGCGGCGAAACGTTACGACGTTGCCATTCCGCTCAGCTCTGACGCGATGCGATGACAGCGCACCCTGAACGAGGTTCAGGATCTCGTCGAGTGATTCCCCAATCCGCGGATTGGCGGTGAGGTGCAGGTCGCGAAGTGACGCGTCATCGATGCGAACCTCGACGTTGTACCATCGCTCGAGTTCACGCGCGACCTCACTCAGCGGCGCGTTATCGAAAACGAGCTCGCCGCGAGTCCATCCAAGCAACCGGTCAACATCCTGCTGCCGGTGAATCACGGTGGCGCCG
>DATMBT010000451.1:0-4044 GCA_035559475.1 Gemmatimonadaceae bacterium | reverse complement strand
GGAGCGCCTCCGACCTGCCTCGATCGACCTGCGTGCTTCCATCGGTCCCCAGCGCTCCGACCAGCCCCGCAGAATCTGGGTCGCGGATTACCGCGAAAGGATGCGGATGACTCCCATCCAATTCCAACCCTCCCAGCGACTACCGGACCCAGAAAAACTGGGGTTGATCCGCGCAGATTCGCGTCATTCCGTGCTATTCCGCATCCCAAAACGCAGCGGGATCTTCGGGAGCGATCCGTGGCAGCTCGATGGCACCCGGCTTTGCGAAGTCCCGGCCCCACGGTGTACGTTCGCCACCGACATGCATCCGAAAAACGCCGCCTGGCCGGCTGCCGGGACCATCCCCGCGGGCACCGACATTGGACACGTCCACCTCAAGGTGTCCAGCATCGACCGCTCGCTCGATTTCTACTGCGGCGTGCTCGGGTTCGAGCTGATCACCGCGCTGGGGGACTCCGCGGCGTTCGTCTCCGCCGGCGGCTACCACCACCACATCGGGCTCAATACCTGGCACAGCCGGGATGCGGGGCCGCCGCCGGCGCGATCGACGGGATTGTACCACGTCGCCATCCGGTTCCCGACCCGTCGCGAACTTGCGACCGTCGTCAGGCGGGTGCTCGAGGCAGGTGTTGCCCTGCAGGGCGCGAGCGACCATGGAGTAAGTGAAGCCATCTACCTGGCCGATCCGGACCAGAACGGGATCGAGCTGTATCGCGACCGGCCGCGCGAAGAGTGGCCGCGAACGCCCGACGGTGCGCTGCACATGATCAGCGCGCCGCTCGACCTCGAGGCCCTCCTCCTGGAAGCCGATGGTCGCTGAGACCGTCCCGAAACCGTGGTACGTGGGCATAACGAGCGACCAGTGGCGGGCACTCGCCGCGGCGAAGCTCGGGTGGATGCTCGACGCCATGGACTTCCTGCTGTACGTGATGGCGATCGGGCACCTCAAGGCATACTTCGGCTTCGACGACGGCACCGCGGGGTTGCTCGGCACGGTCACGCTCGTGACGTCGGCCGTGGGCGGGATCGTGTTCGGCATCGTGGCCGACCGTGCCGGGCGCACCCGCGCCCTCATGGCGACCATCCTCATCTTCTCGGTCTGTTCGTTAGGCGCGGCGACGTCGCAGACACTCTGGCAGCTCATGGCGTGGCGCATTGTGCTCGGCTTCGGCATGGGCGGCGAGTGGGCTTCGGGCGCGGTGCTGGTGAGCGAGACCTGGCCGCCGGAGCTCCGCACGCGGGCCATCAGCATCATGCAGTCCGGCTGGGCGTTAGGCTACATCGCGGCGGCGCTGCTGGGCGCGCTCTTCCTCGACGTACTGGATCTCGGTCCCAACGCCTGGCGTTGGCTCTTTGCGGTTGGTGTAGTGCCGGCGCTGTTGACGCTGTGGATTCGCCGGAGCGTGAAGGAGCCTGCGGCGTGGACCGACCGGAAGGTCGTGGCCGGGAGCACCGGCCGTGCGTTCGGTGTGTTGTTCGGGCCCGAATATCGCGGTAAGACCATCCTCGCCACGCTGCTGTCGGCGTGCGTGCAGTTCGCGAACTGGGGGCTCTTCTTCTGGTTGCCGGGTTTTCTCGCGAGACCGCTTGAACAGGGCGGCGCCGGCATGTCGATCGTGCGATCGGCCGGGTGGATCATCCCGGTGCAGATCGGCGCCTACATCGGCTACAACTCGTTCGGGTTCATCGCCGATCGACTGGGGAGGCGCCGGACGTTCATCGGCTATCTCGTGACCGCGGCGGTACTGGTCCCGCTGTACGGCCAGATGGCGCGCAGCCCGGGCGTGCTGATGGCGTTAGGCCCGCTCCTGGGCTTCGTGGGGTATGGCTATTTCAGCCTGTTCGGGTCCTTCCTGGCGGAACTCTTTCCGACCGACGTGCGCGCGACGGGGCAGGGGTTGACCTACAACCTGGGTCGCGGGATGGGTGCGCTGGCGCCCTATACGATCGGTTATGTCGCCACGCTGCCTAACGTTGGCATCGGTTCCGCGCTGGGCCTGACGTCGGCATTTTTCCTGGCCGGCTCGGTGTTGATCATGTTCTTCCCCGACACCAGCAGGCAGAAGTTGGCCGGCTCCGTGTAATGGATCAGCGGCAACTCCTGCGCTACGTTCGACGCGCCTGGATCACCCTGGGACTCGGCGCCGTCCCGCCGGCGTACTGAGGCACGTATCGTCGATGATCGACCTGCCCTTCGCGGACTTTCGCGGTCGCGTCCTCGTGAGCCGGGAGCGCGTGAAATTCGCGCATGCCGATCCGTACGGTCACCTCGCCTCGGGCGCGTACGTGGACATGGTCATGAGCCATCGTGTCGAGGCGCTCGATGACCTGCTCGGGTTCTCCATCATGGGTGCCGCGGGGTCGGGCGTGGCTTTCCCTGCGCGGTACGTCGCGGTCTCCTACCTGCGACCCGCCTTTGTCGGGGAAAGTCTGGAGGTTGCGAGCTGGGTCGAAGATCTGGGCACGTCGAGCTTCGAGGTGAGGGCAATCGTTTCCGGCGCGACTGATCGAAAGGCCCGCGCGGTGTGCACGATCCACTTCGTCACCGTCGATGCGAAGACCGGGAAGCCAGCGCCTGTGCCCGATACGTTTCCGAGTTCAGCCGATTCGAACCCGTTCCCGGGATTGCCGACGTCGTCACAGTACCAGGCCACCGTTATCGGCCTTCCGGAGAGCTGGCCGGCGCGTTAGGCGCTGAGCAACGACAGCGCGTCCACGAGGTGGGCCGCGTCGGGAAACCGCTCCGACGGCGCCTTGGCCAGCAGCTTGTCGAGCGCGAACCCAACCGCCGGCGGCAGGGAGTCCCGGACCACACCGATCGGCACCGGCGTGTCCGTCAGCGTCTTCTTCCACACCGCGGGCGGCGTGGCGCCGGTGAAAGGCGGGTCTCCGGCGAGCATCTCGTAGAGCACAATGCCAAGGCTGTACAGGTCCGTTCGCGCGTCCACCTCGACGCCGCCGCGGGCGTGCTCGGGACTCATGTACGCCGGCGTGCCGAGGGAGAGTCCGGTACCGGTCCTCGTCTCCTCCATCGCCCGCGTGATGGCGCGCGACAACCCGAGATCCATCAGCAGTGCCTGTGCGCCCGACAGGAAGATGTTCTCCGGCTTCACGTCCTTGTGCAGGACGCCCTCGTTATGCGCATAGCCCAGCGCATCCGCCACCTGCTGCGCGATTGCGACCGCGTCCGGTAACGGGAGCTGTCGCTCGCGTTGAAGTCGTGAGCGGAGCGATTCCCCCTCGACGAACGGCGTGACAACGAACAGCCGGCCCGCGGCTTCGTCGGCGGCGAGGACTGGAATGATTCCCGGGTGACGGACGCGAGCCGTGTTCCGCAGCTGCTTCAGGAATTGCGCGGAGTCCAGCGCCGACGTGAGGTCGGTGTGAAACACCTTCACGGCGACCGGCGCACCACTCGCCACGTCTCGCGCGCGGTATACCGTGGCCTGACTGCCACGACCGATTTCTTCCCCGATCGCATAACGGTCGGCGACACGTGCCGCGAAGGCGTCGAACTGGGGATCGGACACGGCATACCTCCAAAGGTCGGTCGATCTTAGGACGAGCACCTGTCCGCGGCAAGAAACCTTGCGAGCTCGACCGTCCAGTGAAAACATGTTGACGCGAGATCGGAGAGAATTCCCAGTGGACTCCGAGATTGGTTCGATTCCCTCTGCGAACCTCTGCGTTCTCTGCGTTCAAAGTGTTTTTCGGGACCAACGCGTACCTTGGAGGACGAGGAGGCCCACCTGCAGAACTCGGATGTCGTGATCGTTGGCGCAGGCGTGGCCGGACTCTCGGCTGCCCAACACCTCCTCGCACATGGTCGTGCCGTAACCGTGCTCGAGGCGCGCGACCGTATCGGTGGCCGCATCTGGACCCTGCACGATCCGGCGTTGCCGGTCCCGATCGAGTTAGGCGCCGAGTTCCTGCACGGTGAAGCGCGGGAAACCAGGGACATGGTGGCGCGTGCCGGACTCGGCGTGCTCGACGTGAACGGCCAGAGGTTCAGTGCGGGGAATGGGCGCCTCAAACAGCTTCGTG
>DATMBT010000450.1:0-4550 GCA_035559475.1 Gemmatimonadaceae bacterium | reverse complement strand
AGTGAACCCTGATCCACCCGTAAATTGAGAAGGGGAGGTTCACGCGATGGAAATCTTCAAGCGGTCGGATTTCAAGACCGAGTGCGACGAGTGCGACAAGAAGTTCCCGGTCAACACCGGAGGTGTCTGCATTAACTGCCGCCGCATCCTGTGCAACGAGCACCTGCATGGCTCGGTCGTCCGGCGAATCGCCATTGCCCTCGGCGCGCCGTACGTGTGCGTGGCCTGCCGCTCCGGCCGAGGGCCGGCGTCAGCATGACGGAACGCCTCTACTATCACGACGCCACGCTGCGGACCTTCAGCGCGCGCCTGGCCGAGCTCGCGGACGATGGCCGCAAGGCGTACCTCGATCGCACCGCGTTTTATCCGACGTCCGGCGGGCAGCCCCATGATATCGGGACGCTCGGCGGCGTCCGAGTGATCGATGTCGTCGATGAAGGGGAACGCGTCGCGCACCTGCTGGACGCGCCACTGAAGCTCGCAACGGCGGTCGAGCTTCACGGCGAAATTGACTGGGAACGCCGCCAGGACCACATGCAGCAGCACACCGGTCAGCACCTGCTGTCCGCCGTGCTCGACGACCGCCTTCACCTGCATACAGTGAGCGTTCATTTCGGCGCTGACACGTCAACGCTGGATGTGGCCGATGCCGCGGGGAATTCGGCGCTACTCGAGCTCGAAGTGTTGGCGATGATTGAGGCCCGCGCCAACGACCTCGTGGCTGAGGCGCGCGCGGTGACCGTGACGTTCGAAGATGCGGCGGCCGTCACGGGCCTGCGGAAGGCGAGCGAGCGTGAGGGCTCGCTGCGCATTGTCACGATCGACGGCATTGACCGAAGCGCGTGTGGCGGAACTCACGTGGCCACGACGGCGGCGATCGGGCCAATCCTCCTGCGGCGCCAGGAAAAAGTTCGCCAGGGACTACGCATCGAGTTCGTGTGCGGCTCGCGTGCCATCCACCGCGCTCGCCGCGACCTGGAGACTCTCGCGCGAGTCGCGCGCGTCTTTTCGGGTTCCATGGATGATGCGGCGAGACTGGTTGAAGCACAGGCATCCCAACTGGCCGAGCTGCAGTCCGAGAACAAGCGTCAGTCGGAGTCGCTCGCGAAGTACCGGGCCGCCGAGCTTCATGCCGCGGCGACGCCAAACGCTGACGGTGCACGCGTGGTCGTGGAGCGACTCGCGGCCGGCGTGGATTCGATTCGCGCGTTGGCGCTCGCCTACTCGTCGTTGCCTAGGGCGGCCTTCATCGCAGCCTCGAGCGCGCCGCCGTCGGTACTTCTGGCCACATCAGCCGACTCTGGCGTGGATGCGGGAAAGACACTGCGCCCACTCCTCGAGAAATCAGGCGGCCGCGGCGGCGGGTCACCACGACTGGCGCAGGGTTCCGTGCCATCGACCGATGCCGTCGAGCACGTCGTTGCCGACCTCACATCATCGCCGAGCCGCGCCGGCTGAATTCGGCCTCGCGCAAATGACCTGCGCGCGGTAAGGTAGGGCCAAACCTGATGCAGTTGTGGTTCGCGGTGCCCTCCCACCCCCACCGCTCCGCGCGCCGTTGCTGCCAGCACATGAGGCCCCCGGCATGCCTGACACGATCGTTTCGTGGCTGGACGGCGTCGGGTCGACGGCGTTTACGCTGTCGGCTGTGGCGTTTGTGGCGCTCAACGTTGTGGCGATCGCGGCGGTTACGATGACGCGCGATCGCGGGCTCGTGAACCGGTGGACGCCACATTTCCTGGTGGCGAACCTCTTGTTGCTGGGCACCGGGCTGGGTGTCCCCCTGGCCGCGCTTGCCGCACGCACGGTGATTACCGCGGTGACGCCGACTTTCCTGGGGAAGTCGGCCGACGCGCCTCCGGCCAATGCCGAGTTCAATGGATCACGGCTGACGCGTTAGGCAAGTAATCAGGGATCCGGGATCAGGGATTGGGGATTAGACGCAACGGAGAAGCGGATGCGAACACAAATACTCGCTGCCCTGGCTGCGGCGCTGGCCTCGCCCACCCCGCTCCTGGCCCAAGGTGCAGAAGCCGAGGTGATCGCGGTGGTCAATGGCGTTTTTGACGGCATGCGAAAGGTGGATAGCGCGATGGTGCGTCCACTGTTTCACGCGAAGGCGCGGATGATCACGATGGATCTTCGCAGCGAACGTCCGGCACGCGTCGAAGAATCCGTCGAGGGGTTCATCAAGTCGGTCGGCAGTCCGCGGACGGAGTTATACGACGAGCAACTGTCGAACGTGAAGACGCTGATCGACGGATCGCTGGCCTCAGTCTGGGCAGACTACAAGTTCTTTCGCGGAACAACACTCCTTCATTGCGGCGTCGATCACTTCCTGCTCGTGAAGGAAAGCGGGACGTGGAAGATCATTGAGCTGGCGGATACGAGGCGGAATTGCGGGTAGACGGGCAGACGGGCAGACGGGTAGACGGGCAAACGAAGCGGGCAGGCGGTGCGTGTGCACTCGCCTGCCCGTTTACCCGATTGCCCGTTTGCCCGCTAGTTCGGAACCTTGAAACGGCCGATCGTGTTCGCGTCGGAGCCGAACCAGACTTCGCGCGCGCTCTTGTTGAAGATCATGTGCCGCACCGTGCCGCCGCCTGACGGCACCCAGGTCGTGCTCATCGGTTCGCAGGCCTTGGTATCGAACCCGACGATGCGAACCTTGGCGCCCTCGCCATTCATCGGCTGTTTTCCGAGCTCGGCGATCCAGAGGCGATCCTTGTCGTCCACCGTGATGCCGTACGGCTGGGAAAGCGGGCCACCCGGGAGCGCCCACTCGTCGACCTTCTTCGTCCGGGGATCCAGGCGCCCGACATAACCACGACTGAAATCCGTGTACCAGATCATGTCGTCGGACGTGATGGCGATGCGGCGATCTTGAGTGCGCGCATTCGGCAGCGGGTACTCGGTCAGCTCCATCGTGTTGGGATCGAGCTTACCGATCGAGTTCGTGGCGAACTCGTTGAACCAGATATTGCCCTTCGAGTCGATCGCGATGCCGTACGGATTCTTGCGGCCGTCCATCTTGATGACGTCCATCTTCCCCGACTTCGGGTTGAAGCGGCCGACGTACTGAGATTGCTGGGCGGTGAACCAGAAGTTGCCGTTCTTGTCCTCGATCATCGTGTGCGGATCACGGACGCCCTCGGGAGTCGGGTATTTGGTGATCTGCCCTGTCTTCGGGTCCATCTTCCCGATGTGGTTCGCCCGGTTCCCCGTGTACCAGATGTTGCCATCGCTTCCAACTATCTGGTTATGTGGACCCGTGCCCGAGTCGAGCGGGAATTTCTTGAACTCGCCGTTCTTCGGATCAAGCCGGCCGATGTAGTGGCCGGTCTGGCCGACAAACCACACGTTCCCCTGCTTATCCACCGATGGGTCGCGGGGTCGGGTGTTTTCCCATGGCACCTTCCACTCCTGGATCTTGACGGAGTCCAGGGCCTGGGGTTGTAGTGCGGCTGCCGTGAGGATGGCGATTGAAAGCAGCATCGGGCCTCCAAAAAAGAGCAAACAGCGACAGAAGACGGGACACGAGGAGGGTTAAAGCTCCTCAATGGTACGCAGGGGTGTATCTTCGCGTTCGACCAGCCGGCCGCAAGCAGGCTCAGGGCAGAGCGGGCCTGGTCCCACCGGCTCTTCAACAGCCGGGGTGGGGGACCCCGTACCATTGGCGACGGCCTCCTCAACATGGCGGCCAGTTCAACCAAAGTTTCTCGAAGGAGTGTAGCGCAAATGTTCGCACCAATGACACGAGTGATTCATCGGCTGTCCGCGGCCGCCCTGGTCGTCCTGATGGCCGCCCCCGCGAGTCTCGTCGCACAGGAAAAGATCGACGAGGCCGGGATCGAGAAGATCAAGGCTGAAGGCCTCCAGCGGTCGCAGGTCATGGAAACCGCGAGCTGGCTGACCGACGTCTTTGGCGCGCGGCTCACCGGGTCGCCCAACATCAAGGCCGCAGGTGAGTGGGCCGCAAAGAAGCTCACCGAGTGGGGCATGGTGAACGCGAAACTGGAGCCGTGGGGCTACTTCGGTCGCGGGTGGACGAACGAGCGCCTGAGCCTTCACGTTATTGAACCCACGCCGTGGCCGGTCATTGCGTACGCCGCCGCCTGGACGCCGGGGACCAATGGCACCGTGACTGGTGAGGTGGTGCGCGTCCAGGCGGACAGCGCGAAGGACCTCGAGCGGTACCGCGGCAAGTTGCGCAACGCGTTCGTCATGCTCGTCGCGGCGCGACAGCTCAACCCGAAGTTCACGGCCGACGCCGAGCGCTACACGCAGGCTGAGCTGGACAGCATTGGCGCGTTAGGCCCGCCGGCGCCGCGCGGTGGTGGCGCGGGCGGTGGACGCGCGGGCGGCGGTGGTCGTGGTGGTGCGCCAGGTGTGCCGTCCTTTACGCAGGTGAGGGCGCAATTCCTCGCCGACGAAGGTGTCGCGGCGATCATCCAGCCGGGCAGCGGCAACAGCTCGATGGGTACGGTCTTCACGGGGGCCACCGGTTCCCGCGATCCGCAGAACCCGACGCGCACGGCGTCGCTCATCCT
>DATMBT010000449.1:0-7134 GCA_035559475.1 Gemmatimonadaceae bacterium | reverse complement strand
GGATAACGTCGCACCCAGGCCTCGAGAATGCTGGTGTAGCTCGCAACGACCGTGTCCACGTCCGCCTCGCGATCACCGGTATCGGGTATCTCTACGGGCGTCACGACGCACCGGTACTTCCCGTCAGGCTCCTTCACGGCGGCGACAAAAAACGTCGGCAGTCGATAGCGCATCGCGAACACCGCCGGCCCGCGCGGTGTCTTGGCGGGCCGGCCGAAAAAGGGGACAAACGTGGACGCGAGTCCGAGTACGCCCTGGTCCGCGACAAAGGCCACCGCGTGGCCGGACTTGAAGGCGCGCGGCGTGCGACGCACCGCGTCCTGGTCGTGAACCACGATCATGCCCGCGCCCGCGCGCGTGCGCGTCACGTAGGAATCGAACAACGGGTTGTTCATGCGTCTCACGATAACCTCGATCGGAATCCCTCGTGAGGCAACGTATGCGCCCGCGAGTTCCCAGTTGCCGAAGTGACCGGTAATGAGGATGATCCCGTTCCCCGCGGCATGGGCCTGTTCGATCAGCTCGAATCCTTCGGCGCCCCCGAACAGACCGATGATCTTCTCGCGGCCGAGCTTCGGCAACAGGGCCGTCTCGATGATCACTTCGCCGAAATGCCCGTACGCGTCGTGCACCATGGCATCAACCTGTTGCGTACTCGCGTCCGGGAACGCGGCCGCGATCTGCCGTTCCACCACGTTGCGACGCACGCCAAACGGCGTGTGGCCGAGCGTGCCGATCCATCGTCCCATCTTGCGAGCGACATTCAACGGCACCGCGCCGAGCATCGCCAGCATACCGCGGCCGACGATGTACTGGACCCAATGGCCCAATCGCGGCTTCACTTCGGCCACGAATCCTCCCGACCGTTCCGCTTCGCGTGTCCCAGTGTCCACAGGTGCGCGTATTTCGCGGCGACACTGACTGCGGCCAGGAGGGAAATCACGACGCCATGGCCGCCGTCGCGCCACCCGCCGCGCCAGATGAGCGTCGTAACAAAACGCATTGGTGGACGCGTGACGAGCGTAAACGCCGACGTCGTGCGCCCGCGCGCATGGTTCTGCTCGGCCCAGTCGCGGCTGTACCGGCCAAGCTTCTCGAAGTATTCCCCGAGGTTCCTGTACGGCGTGTGCAGCAACGATTCTTCGAGGATGCGCGGGTCGGTGGTGGTGAGAACGTGTTCGTGCACCGGTCGCTCATCATACCTGAGCGACGAGCGGAATAACCTGACCGGGCGATCGCGATCCCAGCCGCCATGCCGGATCTCGCGACCCAGAAACCAGTTGCGGCGCGGCACACGGTACGCCTCGACCGAGTTCTCACTGACGCGACGCGCGACTTCGGCGCCTAACGCAGGTGTCGCGCGTTCATCGGCGTCGAGCACCAGGACCCAGGGATGTTTCGCGCGGGCGAGGGCTGCATTTCGCTGGGCGCCGATGGACCTGAACGGATGGCTGAACACCGTGGCGCCGGCGCTCCGCGCCCGGTCGATGGTGTCGTCGGTGGAGTCGTTTTCCACCACCAGCACTTCGGCCGCCCAGGAGACGCTCTCCACGCAGGCTGCGATCTGCTCACCCTCATCGTGCGCCGCGATCACCACCGTCACCGGAACGCGCGCACCAGCCGGCGCGGTCACGCGGCCTCCCCGCCTCTTGGGAACTGGAGGGCGTGAAGCCGATGATACGTGCCCCGCCGGGCGAGGAGGTCTTCGTGCGTGCCGTGCTCCACCACGCGACCCTGGTCGAGCACCAGGATCTGCGTGGCGTGCGCCACCGTGGACAATCGATGCGCAATCACGAACACCGTGCGTCCGCGCAGGAGTCGATCGATCGCCTCCTGCACGAGTCGCTCTGATTCCGTGTCCAGCGCCGACGTGGCTTCGTCGAGGATGAGGATAGGCGGGTCGATCAGCAACGCGCGGGCAATCGCAATGCGTTGACGCTGTCCGCCCGACAAGCGCGTACCGCGTTCCCCGAGCACCGTGTCGTAGCCGTCGGGAAGCTGGCTGATGAAGTCATGCGCGTTTGCGGCGCGCGCCGCCGCGATGACCTGCTCCTCGCTGAACCTGCCCGAGCCGCCGTACGCCAGGTTGTTCCGCACCGTGTCGTTGAACACAACGGTGTCCTGGCTCACGATGCCGATGAGAGAACGCAGGGAGCGCAGCGCGATCTCACGCGAATCAATGCCGTCAATGAGTACCTGGCCCCTGGTCGGCTCGTAAAAACGTGGAATCAGGTCAACCAACGTCGTCTTCCCGGCTCCGCTGGCACCGACAATCGCCGTAATGTCGCCACGACGTGCCGTGAACGAGACATTGTCCAGCACCGGCGCCTCTTCGTACGCAAAGGCGACTTTCTCGAACTCGATGCCCTGATTCAGCGCAGAAACGGTTCTGGTACCACGATCGCGATCATATTCGGACTCGGCGTCCAGCACCTCGAACACGCGCTCGGCCGCAGCCATCGACAGCGCGGCAACGGTGGGCACCTGCGACAGTTGCTTGAGCGGTTGCAGGATGCGCAGCGTCAGCGCAAGGAACGCGATGAGGGTGGTACCGTCGAGACTTCCCGCGACCAGCACCTCGCGTGCGCCGAACCACAGCACGATAACCGCAACACCAGTGCCGACGGTTTCGGTAATCGGAATCGCCAGTTGCGCCAGCCGAGTCACGCGCATCATGCCGCGAGCGTACTTGTCGCTCGCCTCGCGAAACCGTCCGTATTCGTACTCTTCGCCACCGAAAGATTTCACGAGGCGGATGCCGCTCACTGCCTCCTGTACCACTGAGGTCATGTCGCCGAACTGGTTCGACAGGCGCCGGTGGCCGCGGCGGAGTGAGCGCAAAACCGGCTGCAGAAGGCCAATGAGCAACGGCGCTGTGACCAGCGTGAGCAGCGCCAGTCGCCAGGAGATCATGAACAGCGCGACGATGCTGGTGATGACCATCGCCGCGCTCTGGATCGATCGCGTCACCGACTCGGTAATGACCGCCTTCGTCTGTTGCGTGTCGTTCAGGACGCGCGTGAGCAGTTGACCGGTCTTCGTGCGCGTGAAATACGGCAGCGGGAGCCGCTGCAGGTGACGGTAAATCGCGTTGCGCAGGTCACGCGTGACGTACTCCTGCAGGGACGCGCCTAACTGGCTGCTCAGCCAGATCAGGAGGTTCTTCACCACCACCGCCACCATGATCAGGATCAGGATGTTGCGGAGTGATCCCATACGGTCGGCAGGATCGAGGAACGCGCCGACCACGCGCTGCTGGATCTGCGTGATCAATCCCGTCTGCGGCTGGTTGAACAGCGCGTTCAGGAACGGGATGAGCAGCGTGATGGTGAAGACGTCCAGCACGGCAGCGAGGAGGTTGCACAGGATCGTGCCCGCCATGCGCCACCAGTGTGGCTTGAGAAAGCCCAGGAGCCGAGGGTACAACGAGCGGCGGGGCCTGGGGCCAGAGGCCGGAGGCGCGCTCATTCAGACTCTCCTGTCTCCCGTCCCCCGTCTCCCGTCATTTCGGAGTAAGAAGGGCAAGTGGAACGATGACTTCTTCAGGGGTGACACCACCGTGAAGGAACGACCCCCGGTACCGGCTCTGGTATTCGCGCAGCTTCGTTGGATAAACGAAAAACGTATCGCCAACCGCAAGCAGCGTGTTCGCGCCCATACCCCGCCGAGGCAGTCGCAGGCGATCAGCGTTCGCAAACATCAACGCGTGCTCGGAACGTTCGGCGCGGAGGTCTTCGCCGAACTTGTACCGCAGGTTCGCGGTCGCGTCGCGCTTGGCGAACACCGTGGCAGGCGTCGAGCAATGAATCGACCCGTGATCGCTGGTGACCACCACGGTGATCTTTCGACGGGCGGCCTCACGGAGCAACCCGAGAAACGCTGAGCGCTGGAACCACTGCAGCGTGAGTTGACGCAGGGCGATTTCATCGCGCGCGACCTCGTAGAGAATCGCGCTTTCGCTTCGGCCATGCGTGAGCAGGTCAACGAAGTTGAAGACGAAAGCAGACACGCCCTCATGCCCGATGGCGGAGGGCAGCCGGCGTTCGAGTTCATCCGAGTCCGACGGCGACGAAATCTTCTCGTAACGCACCGAGGCGGTCACGCGGAGCTCGCGGAGCTGCGCCTGCAACAGGTCGCGCTCGTGCGCGTTGAGGGTCTCGTCATCGCGCTCGCCCCACCAGTCAGGAAAGCGGGCGGCGATTTCACCCGGAAAGAGGCCGCTGAACAGCGAATTGCGCGCGTACGGCGTCGCCGTTGGCAGCACGGCGAAGTAATGCGTGGTCTCGACATCGAAGAGCGGTGCAATGAACGGCTCCAGCACACGCCACTGGTCCAGCCTGAGGCAGTCCACGACCACGAGGATTACTGCGGGATTGCTGCGCAGCACCGGCAGCACGAATTCACCGACGACATCGATCGACAACGGCGGCCGGTCACCCTCGAGGTTCTCGAGCCAGGCCGGATACTGCTTCTGCATGAACACCGCAAACTCACGATGCATGTCCGGCACGAGGCCGCGCAGCGATTCGTGCAGGCCACGCTCGCCGGCTTCGATGAGCTCCAGGTCCCATCGCACGAGTTCGTCGTAGCGTTCGATCCAGCCACGCCAGTCGAGGACCCGGTCGCGCTCCAGTTCCAGCGCGCGAAACCGCTCCACGAACGAGCGGGCCACGGCCTGCCGACGGATGTTCGCCCCGTCAAGCAGCTTGGTCACCACGGATAACACCTGGCGCGGGTTGACCGGCTTCACCAGATAATCGCTGATCTCGACGCCTAACGCTTCACGGAGGGTGGCGTCGTCTTCGCTCTTGGTGACCATCACCACCGGAAGCCCCGGCGCGATCTCGCGGACCTCGCGGTACGCGTCGAGTCCGCGCTTGCCGGGCATCTGCTCGTCCAGCAGCAACACGTCATACGACCGGCGCCGCAACATTTCAACGGCGTCGTCCGCATTCGTGGCCATGACTACTTCGTAGCCCTTGTCGGTGAGGAACAGCCGGTGGGGTTCGAGCAGTTCGGCCTCGTCGTCGACCCACAACACCGACCTGGGCGGCTGCCCGAGCTTCGCGGGAAGCGGCATCTCACGAATGTACTTGCGACCGCTCCGTTTGCCGAGTGCTGGTAGTCGCGTAAATTCTGCGTCGTGCCGTCCACGCCACCGTTTGCGCTTGCTGCGCCGGGTTTTCCGCTCCGCTCGCTCGCTGCCCTTGCTGCCCGCGCCGCGCTGGGCGGTCCACGAGAGGTGCTCCTGGCCGCGATGCAGGCGGCCCGCATGGTCGAAGGGGCCGCCGGCCCGCATCCACTCCCGGAATCATTGCGACGGTCGCGCGCCAACGCCGCTCGTTCATGGCTGTCGGCATTGGCCCTGCCCAATTCGTCGCGCCTGACGATCTCGCGTGCGATCGAAGCCAGTGTCCGCGCCGAACGCGATGTGCTCGGGCCGGCGTGGGAAGCGGTGGTGGCACTCATTTCGCCGGGTGCTGACATGGCGGCGCGCGCCGAGTTGCGACGGGTGAGCCCCCTGCTCGCACCATCCTCGTGACGCCGTCACGTCGGTCTCCGGCGTCGAAGGAGCCGGAAGAAGATCCGCGCGCGGCGGAGGCCGAGACGCTGGTGCCAACTGCCCTCGCCGGGGAAGCGTCGGGCAAGCCAGTCACCACCGGGTACCCAAGCCTGGATTCGTTGTTAGGCGGCGGGCTGCGACGTGGCGACCTGGTGGTGCTCGCCGGTGACGTCGCGGTCGGAAAATCCGCCCTGGCTCTCGCCATGCTCCTGCGCTCCACCGCCGCCGGCCAGCTCGCGGCGTACCTCACGGGAGAGATGGCGGCGGCGCGGGTCATGGAACGAGCGCTGGCCATTGAAGGCCGGGTGCGGGTCGATGACCTGCGACGCGGTGGCCTGGATGACGTGGCTCACAGCGGCGTCGCCGCGGCAGCGCTCACGCTCCGTCGCCACCCACCACTCCTGGAGGACCTTCGGGATGCCGGGGTGGAAGGGGTTTCGGACTTTCTTGCGCAGAACCTGGGCATCGACCTGACCATCGTCGATCCGATCCAGGCGCTGGTGCGCGGGAACTCGTCGGTCGAGGAAGAAGTCGCGGACGCCGCCCGGCGGCTTAAGGAGCTGGCGCTGCGACGCAATACCGTGATCCTGGCTTTGACGGGCCTTCGCGAGCACGTGTCAGGACGTCCTGACCAACGTCCGTCACTTCGCGATCTCGGCGGACTTGGTGCGCTGCGTCACCATGCCGACATTGTCCTCGGTTTGTATCGCGAGGAACTGTACCAGCCGAGCCCACACATCGAAGGCGCGACCGAACTTGCCGTCCTGAAGAACAGAAGTGGGCCTACGGGGCTAGTAGATCTGTACTTCTACAAACAGTGGTTGCGCTTCGAGGACATGGTGGAGCCAAAATGAGATGGCGGATGGCGGATGGCGGATGGCGGAAGAATGCGCGCCTGTTCGCTGCCCTCCTCGTTGGTTGGCTCGTGGCATGTGCGCGCACGCCGCAAGGACCACCGCCGGCACGAATACCACCGCCGCAACCGACTCCACTGCCCGTCGAGCCGGCACCAGTGGCTCCGCGACTCGCCGCCGAGGGAACGGTTGACGGCGCGAGCGGCATGCTTTGGTACCACATTGTCGGCCATGGGCCTGACACCGTCCTCGTGCCGCTCGGGACATGGCTCGAGCCGGGACTCGCGGCGCTGGGTGAACGGCACACCCTCGTCTTCTTCGACCCTCGTCATCGTGGCCGATCGCACGCGTTGACGGACTCGATGGCCGCCACGTTCGACGGTGACGTCGCGGATGTCGAAGCAGTACGGATGGCGATGGGATCTCCGCGCGTCGCCGTGATCGGTTATGACTATTACGCGGGTGTCGCCGCGGCGTGGGCAGCCACGCACCCGCAGGCCACCACGCGGCTCATCCTGCTCAGTCCCATCGAGCCCGCCGACAGCCTGTCGCGAACGTGGAACCCTCCAGAGCGAATGACTCGACTGGACACCACGGCAGCCAGGGCTCTGGTGAAGGCGCGTGCCGCAGGAAAGGACACCAGTGATGCGGCTGGCTACTGCGAGCAATTCTGGCGCGTGAACATGCGCCTCTTCGTCAGCGACACGGTGCGCGCCA
>DATMBT010000448.1:0-2725 GCA_035559475.1 Gemmatimonadaceae bacterium | reverse complement strand
CGCAATGCGGTCCGGGGAAACTCGAATCAAGGGGCACCGTACGGCATCTGGACCCTTACTGACCAACAGGGAATCTGTCCATGGACACCGAGTTCCTCCCGCTACAGGACGCGCTCGCCGGCGAATACTCGTTTGAGCGCGAGCTCGGGCGCGGCGGCATGGGCGTCGTTTATCTCGCGCGCGACGTCCAGCTCGATCGCCCCGTCGCCATCAAGGTCCTCCCGGCTGCCCTCGCGGCGCGCGACGACGTCAAGGCTCGCTTCCTGCGCGAAGCGCGGACGGCCGCAAGTCTTTCGCATCCCAACATCGTCCCCATTCATCGCGTCGGCGAGCTGGCCGGTGTCCCGTTTTTCGTGATGACCTTCGTGGACGGGCCAACGCTCGGCGAACGGCTTCGCGAGCGGGGACCGGTGTCGGCGTCGGTGATGGCGCAAATGCTCCGTGACGTCGCCCAGGCGTTAGGCTACGCGCATTCCCGCGGCGTCGTGCATCGCGATATCAAGCCGGACAATATCCTGCTCGATACGGCGACCGGACGCGCCGTGGTCACCGACTTCGGCATCGCCGGCGTCGCCGGCGAGACTGCTGAAGGGCCCGTATCCGGGACGGTCGGGTTCATCAGTCCCGAGCAACTGGCTGGCGCACCAGCCGACGGACGGAGCGACCTCTATTCACTCGGCGTGGTGGCCCACCTCGCACTGAGTGGCACGATGCCTGATGAGAGGTCGGTGAGTGTGACTTCTCCCGAAGCGTTGAGCCAACCGCTCGCGATGGCGGTTGCGCGATGCCTCTCGCCGGACCCTGGCAATCGTTATGCGGATGCGGAGTCGCTCGTTGCGGCACTCGACACAACGACAGCGGTGGTGCGCTCGAATCTTCCGGCCGAACTCCGTGCGTGGGCGAACGATCCCGTACCGGGTTTGCCGCTGTACGGGTTCCTGTCGTTCACCGGGTTGAGCACTGCGGTCATTTATCGCGCGTCCGGAGTCTTCGGCGATCTACCGATGATCCTGACCGCCGGCATGATGACGCTGCCGATGATTCCCGGGCTCGTGTACCAGCTGCGCAAGACGAAACGCGCCCTCGCAGCAGGGTACCGGCTCTCTGACCTTCGTTTCGCGCTGCGCACGTGGCGCGCTGAACGAATCGGCGAGCTCGATCGCAGTCGCGAGACGCGCCTGGCCAGGATTGCAAGCTGGATCCCGCTTCAGTCGGCCTTCCTGTATCTCACGAGTTTAGTCGCGCTGTTCTCTTCCCCTCCGTTCACCTGGCCTGCCGTCATGATGGGAAAGCTCGCCGTGTTCGCCGGAGTCAGCTCGCTGGCGGGACTGTCGGTATTCGGGCTGCCGCTGGTGCCCAAGTGGCTGCAGCGGCGGATGATCGGACGCGCACGGGGTTGGCTCTGGAACAGCAGGTTCGGAAGCTGGCTGGCCGACCGCCTCGCGCCGAAGGGTGGTGGCGTTCCGTTGGGGGCTTTCCGTCCGACGGAGATGGCGCTCGAGGTCGCGATCGACGACCTGTTTGCCGCGCTGCCTGACGAGTATCGCGACTCGCTGAGCGACCTGCCCGCGATCGCGCGCCGCTTGACCGCGCGAGCGGCCGAGCTGCGCGAGGCCCTTACTATAGATGTAGGCCCGGAAAGTGATCCTGATCACAGCTGGCAGAAACTGAAAAACGCGAACTCGGCGCGGTTGAAGGAGACGGTGACGGCGCTCGAGCGACTTCGCCTCGGGCTGATGCGGCTCCATGGCGGGATGGCCGACCTCCGCCCGGTCACGACGGCGCTCGAAGCCGCGCGCCTGGTGGACCGGGACCTGGAGCGCCTCGTCGAAGGACAAGCCGAGGTGAGTGGCGTTCGACGGATCCTGAGTTTCGAGAGGCGCTCGCCGTCACCCGCCTGACGCGGCGGGCCTGGTGACGCCGAGTCAGCGAGTCTATTGGTTTGAGCAGCGCGCGCGGCCGACGCGGGAGTTGCCGCCGCTAAACGGCGACACGAAGGCCGAGATCGTGGTCGTGGGTGGAGGTGTTGCCGGGCTCGCGTGCGCCCAGGCGTTGAGCGAACAGGGTCGCAAGGTTCTGCTCCTCGAACGGGACGCTTGTGGATCGGGAGCAAGCGGACGGTCGTCCGGGTTCATCACCCCGGACTCCGAGATGGAACTGAGCGACCTCGTTCGGCACCGGGGACTCGAACGTGCGAAGCAGCTGTGGGAGTTTGTCGTGAGTGGCGTGGATGATATTCGCGCAAACATCGAACGACACGGCATCGACTGCGACTTTCAGGTCCAGGACTCGCTGTTCCTCGCCAACTCCCCGAAGGGTGCTTCCATCGTCAACAGGGAGCACGATGCGCGGATGAACGTCGGTTACGACAGCACCCTGTACGACGCACGCACGATCCGGTCCGTCCTCAACTCGAAGGAGTGCTGCGGGGGTGTTCGCTACTCCGGAACGTTCGGTATCAACGCGTACCGGTACTGTGAGGCGATGCGCGACATCCTGCGCGAGTCCGGCGTGACGATCCACGAACGATCCTGCGTCACGGAGATCGGCGAAGGGCGAGTGAAGGCGAACGGATTCACGGTCCGGGCTGACGCCGTAGTGATCTGCGTGGACCGGTTTCTCCCTGAACTGGGCCTGCTGCCGAACGAGGTCTATCACGTCCAGACGTTCCTCGCCGCTTCCGCTCCGCTCACCGACTCACAGGTCTCGACGATCTTCCCGGAGA
>DATMBT010000447.1:0-2475 GCA_035559475.1 Gemmatimonadaceae bacterium | reverse complement strand
CGTGAACCCTTTTTCGGTCATCTGGTTCACAGCCGTTTTGTACTGGCCGACATGCAGGAAATCCGGATAGGCGTCGATCTTGTCGAGCGTGCCGCGAAGGAACATCTCGTAGGTGGCGACTCCGACGAGATCGAGCGAGCTCGTCGGCAGCAGGTAGACCTTGTCGGCCGCGCTCGCCAGGTAGTACTCGCGATCGCCGCCGTACTCGAGAAACGCCACGACTTTCTTCCCCGACTTCCGGAAATCCACGATCGCGTCGCGCAGTTCCTGCAGCTTGCCCCAATACGGCGACGACAACGCGGAGGGCATCAACAGGACCGCGCGTATGCGTGGGTCGCGCTTCGCCTTTTCGAGCCCGTCAATGAACCCGCGAACCGTCTGCGTGTTCCCCGCAAGCAGTCCGAACACATCGTCCGGGACCACCTCCTGAATCTCGCCGCCGGGCCGAAGCACGAGCATGGCAGTGGACGGAACCGTCGGCCCGCGCGAGACCGCCAGGTACATCAGGACCACGCCGGCCATCGATGCCATGACGGCCAGGCCAATGAAGATAAGGACGAACCGGATTCCACGCTTCACGTTGAGCCTCCTCTAACACCAGAGGTCATTATGAGGGCTAAGGGCGAAGGCCAAAGGCCAAAGGGCAAAGGGCAACGCCAAAGGGCAAGGCCAAAGGCAAAGGCCAACGGGATCGCCAGGAATAAGTGGCCTATGATCGCTCTATGCGAAGAGTACTTATTGCGCTGCTGTGCTCGTGTGCTGCAGCCACGCTGATGGCGCAGTCGAATCGAAACACCAATCAGTGTGATCCGGATAACGGTGGACTGACGCTGCCGCAAGGATTCTGCGCGAAGGTGATCGCCGACGTTGGCGGTCCGGCGCGGCACGTCGCGGTGGCACCGAATGGCGACATCTACACCGTCCTCGCGGTCGCCGGCGGGCCGCTTGCGCCGCCGCCGTCAGGTCCTCCCACACCAGGCGTCGTCGCGCTGCGTGACGCCGACAAAGACGGCAAGTACGAAATGCAGCAGAAGTTCGGACCGGGCCTCCAGGGAACAGGGATCCTCTGGCACGACGGGTATCTCTATGTCGGGTCGAACACGCAGGTCGTCCGCTTCAAGATGGACGGGAAGTCACTGCTGCCCAGTGGCCCGCAGGAGGTGATCGTCGACGCGCTGCCGCCGGCGAATCCGCACTCCGCAAAGTCGATCGCCATTGGCGACAACGGCGCGTTGTATGTCCACGTCGGCGCCCCGACCAACGCGTGCCAGGTGCCGAAGGATCGCACGCCCGGTCTTGCCGGGCAGAACCCGTGCAGCCAGCTCGAGCTCCATGGCGGAGTCTGGAAGTACGACGCGGCCAAAGCAGGCCAGAAGCACGATGCCGCGCACCGGTTCGCAACGGGCATCCGTCACACCGTCGCCATGACCTGGAACCCGACGGCGCGGCAGCTCTATACAACCCAGAATGGCCGGGACCAGCTCGATACGCTGTGGCCGAAATCCTTCACCGCGGAGGACAACGCCAATCGACCGGCCGAAGAGATGCAACTGCTGAAACAGGGAGCGAACTTCGGATGGCCGTACTGCTTTTTCGATTTGCAGACGAAGAAGCGCCTGCAGAACCCCGAATACGGCGGTGACGGCAAATCCGAGGGCGACTGCGCGAAGTACGACAAACCGATCGCCACGTTCCCGGCTCACAACGCGCCCGTCGGAATGGTGTTCTACACCGGCACGCGCTTCCCGGCGTCGTACCGCAATGGTGCGTTCGTCGTCTTCCACGGGTCATGGAACCGAAGCCCGTTCCCGATGGACGGCTTCAACGTTCGATTTGTCCCCTTCAAGGGTGAGCGGCCGTCTGGCGAGAGCCAGGTTTTCGCGAGCGGCTTTGCGGGCAAGGATGTCGTGAAGGGACCGAATGACGCGGTGTACCGTCCCGTGGGCATCGCGCAGGCACCGGACGGATCGTTGATCGTGACGGATGATTCAAAGGGACGCCTGTGGCGAATCAGCTACGTACTGGGGCAATAATCCTTGCCATCGCCGCAGCTCTATCTGGCTGCGCATCCGAGGAGCACATGGGACAGTCGAACATCACCCAACTGATGAAGACCGACGGGGTCACGGGCAGCGGCAACGAAGCGGTCGCTGGTCGTCGCGTCACCGTGCATTACACCGGCTGGCTCTACGACCAGGAAAAGGCCGACCACAAGGGGCGGAAGTTCGACAGCTCGCGGGATCGCGGCGAGCCGTTTACCTTCAGGCTCGGCGCCGGCGAAGTGATCCGCGGCTGGGACGAAGGGTTCGCGGGCATGAAAGTGGGCGGACAACGGACGCTGACGATCCCACCGGACTACGGTTACGGGGCGCAGGGCGCCGGTGGCGTCATCCCGCCGAACGCCACGCTCGTCTTCGATGTGGAGGTGCTCGACGTCCGGTAGCCGCAGAATGACATCCGACGAGGAGATCACGG
>DATMBT010000446.1:0-4840 GCA_035559475.1 Gemmatimonadaceae bacterium | reverse complement strand
TCGGCTTCCACCCAGCTCACGTCACCGACCTCCACCGCCGCCCCGCCCTGCCGGCTGCCTAACAAAATGCGCTCACTGCCCGGCTCACCCATGGTGCGGCGGATGCGGTCCAGCGCCGCCCTGAATCGGGCCTGCGTCACCGGCTTCACCAGGTAATCGCTCGCCGCAACATCGAAGGCACGCGCCGCATGCTCCGCGTGCGCAGTCACGAAGACGACGTGCCTGACGAGAGTCCGGATGACCTGCTGTGCCTCGAAGCCATCGACATGAGGCATGCGGACGTCGAGGAACACCACCTCCGGTCGCGTTTCGCGCACGACCTCGGCCACCCGGCGGGCGTCAGCGCATTCGCCGACCACCTCGAAGTCCGGCGCCTCGTGCAGTAGCTGCCGCAGTCGCTGCCGGGCGAGGGCCTCGTCATCGATGATGACCACCCCGTGGCGTCGCATCAGACGTTGGCGGTCACGGTTCGCTCGCTGGCCGCTGGCGCCAGCCTGCGCGGGAGCACGATGCGCACGCGCATGCCACCATCAGCACGCGGCTTCAGGGTCAACGATGCCCGGTCGCCATAAGCCGTGAGCAGCCGGGCGCGCGTGGCGGACAATCCCACGCCATGCCCCTTCACCTTCGCCTCCTCGGCGTCGCGGACGGCACCGTCATTTTCGACGACCAGTTCCACCCCTTCGGTCGATTCGGTCGCTTCGATGTGCACGTTCAGCAGCAGCTGTCCCGCATCGAGCCCATGCACCACCGAATTCTCGATAATCGGCTGGAGCAGGAGCACGGGGACCAGGCACTCGTGGACGGAAGGCGCCACGCGCAGCTCATAACGCAGCCGGTCGCCGAAGCGCATCTTCTGCAGCGCGAGGTACCGTTCGGCCAGCGCGACTTCCTCTTCCACCGTGATCTCCTCGCGGCCGTCCTCGCGCAGTGACGCGTGCAGAAGCTCACCGAGCTGCTCGATCGCGGCCACGGCTCGCGCCGGCTGCACATCCGATACGAGCGCCGCGATGCCGTTGAGCGTGTTGTACAGGAAGTGTGGCTGTAACTGCGCCCGCAGCGCGGCAAGGCGAGCGGACTGCAACTGCGTTTCCAGTTGCGCTGCGCGCAGCGTTCGACGTTGCCGTTCCTTTGCCTCGGTCATTCCCCACGCCGCGATGAGCACGCCGGCGTACATCGACACCATGGTGGGCATCGTGTTATACCATGACCGCGTCAGGCGCGGGATCATGCCGAACATGAGGACCACCTGCGGATTCGACAGCGTCACTGCCCACGCGTCGGCCATGGCGTGCGCCACCGAGACCGCGAGGAAGAGCGTGACATGCAGGACCACCATCGGCGCGCGCGGGGGGTTCAGCGGGTAGCGCACACCAAGGCTGAGGACAAACGGGAGCACCGCCGCCAGCAGGATCCAGCGAGGCGTCGTCGAGGCGACCGCCGTAAACCAGTCGATGGGGAACCCGTGAGTGACCGAGACGTGTCGCGCCTCGAGCGCGCCGATTCCCCCTAACGCGAGGCAGACGGCGGCCACCACGAAAGCCGCCATCTTCGATGGCGACCCTGGCTCGCGATGCTCAACGCCTGCGACCTTCACGTCCTGAAAGCTACGTCGCCGTGATCAGGGCGAAAACAACGCAGGGACCAGCGGTCCAGAAGCGTTGCAAACGGCAGCGCCTGACGGACATCGCGCTACCGGTGCGCCCCTTCCATGGTGAACGTGACAGAGGTGGCGCGCATGGGCTGGGCCGCGGCCGCCTTGACCGTGAGTCGCAGGTCACCGCGCTTTGAGCGCATGCCGAGCGTGACCTCGAGTTGTGCGGAGGCGTGGATGACGGTTGGGGTGAGCGGCCCAAGCGCCTCGTACAGTTCCGCGTAAGTCTTCAGCCGGTCGGCAGTGGACCTGGCCGGATCCTGCACCATCCACGCCTCCATGAAGGCCCGCATTTTTTCCGCGCTGCCGGTATTGAACGCCGCCACATACTCCCGGGCGATGTGACCGGCATGTGTGTCCGGCACCTCGACGGCGACCTTCGAGTCCTTCCGGTACTCGGCGTTCGCGTCAGGCGCACCATGCAACAGGCGAGCGAGCGCGCCATGGACGCCATCTCCGTCGGTCTTCTGCCCGGTAATGGGCCTGGCCTCCGCCGGATTCGCCAGCGCCGTCCAGTCGTCCAGCAGGATGCGGCCCACCAGCTCAACCTTGCCGTCGGCCGTGTGCCTGACGACCGCGGCCTCGCTCTCGCCGATGTCACCAGGCGTGATACCGGGCACGTGGGTCTCGATGACGAAGTGATGGGTAACGAGCAGCCGGTTGGTGCCCGGCCGAGGCGGCTTCGAAACCAGGGCGGCCTGCTCCGGGGTCGTTGGAAATACTCGCAGCAGCATCGTCACCTCCGTCGGCTTTCCAGCCGCCATCTCGGCGGTCTCGAGCGCGCGATACATGGGACTGGAGATGATCTCGCCTAACGGGATGCCGTACTTCCGGAACACGACACCCATCAGTCTTGCGTCCTGGATGCCGGCCTCGTTCAGGTTGCGTTGCTGGCTGCGCTCGGTGGGAACGGGATCGCGTTGCTCGTTGAAGGAGCGGTCGGTGCGCGCGTGACGCAGGAGGATGGTGTACCCACCCGACTTGAGGGTGGCCATGAGTTCCTCGCGTCGCTGCTCCGCCGAACCGATGGCCGAGGACGCAAGGCTGATCGCAAGGCTGAGAATCGAGAGGGCGTGCGTCATCGGGACGACTCCAGTCCATGTTGGGTTGCCATCGAACAGCCAGGAGTCTGTCGTGTCCATTCCGTTGGGCCAACGGATGACCTCCTCAGCGGTCAGCCGATGTTGCAAGCGGCAGGCTCGGCCACCGCATAACGCTGAGTCGCGGCACCGCGCGAAGGCATACGGGTATGGAGACGCGTGGGCCAACGGCCGTCGGCCACCCGGAGGACTCCCATGGCAGCACGTTTCCTTGGTCACCCCATCCACCAGGCGCTGATCGCGTTTCCGCTCGGTCTTCTGGGCGGCGCAGTGTTGTTCGACATCGTTGCGATCGTGATCAGCTCACCGGGGCTTCTGCAAGCGTCGTATTACATGATTGCGGCTGGGGTGATATCGGGACTCGTTGCGGCACCCTTCGGGCTGGTCGACTGGCTGGGCATCCCATCAGGCACACGCGCCAAGTTCATCGGCGCCGTGCACGGACTTGGCAACGTCGTCGTACTCGTGCTATTCGCCGCCAGCTGGCTGTTGCGACGTCCGGATGCCGTCGGGCCTTCCGGTTCCGCGTTAGGCTTCTCCAGTGCCGGATTGCTGCTGGCGCTGGTCACCGGCTGGCTCGGGGGTGAGCTCGTCGACCGCCTGGGCGTCGGCGTGGACGAGGGAGCCCACGTCAACGCACCGAGTTCGCTGTCGGGGCGACCGGCCGGCGCCGGTCGCGTGTAGTTACATCGTGGTCAGCGTGGACCCGGCGCCATCGAAAGAACGACCGTCGCTTCCGTTGGCGTGACCGTTCCCGCCGCCGTTGCTCTCCGCAATCACCAACACCTCACGCGGCTGCTCGTCAGGCATTGGCGGCAGGGATGAGAGCAACTCGAGCAGCGTTGTCGGGGCCACCGGTTTCACGAGGTGGTGGTCAAATCCGGACTCGCTCGACCGCCGTCGATCTTCCTTCTGGCCCCAACCCGTCACGGCCGCGAGCACCATGCCCCGTCCCCAGGCCTCCTGGCGGATCCGCTGGGCGGTTTCGTAACCGTTCAACCGTGGCAGGCCGATATCAAGCAGTATGACCTGGGGCCTGAACTCGCCAGCGGCGCGCACCGCCTCGATTCCGTCGTAGGCGGTCCGAACTTCGTTGCCGAGGATCTGCAGCATCATGGCCATACTGTCCGCGGCATCGCGATTGTCGTCTACGACAAGGACGCGATGCGGAACCACATGGCTGATCAGGTCGTGCACCTGATCGACCGGTGCGATTGCCGGCACCGCATCAACGAGGATGGGCAGTCGAACGACGAACTCACTCCCCTTCCCCAACTCGCTGTGCGCTTCGACGACGCCACCGTGGAGTTCGATCAGGCGCTTCACGAGGGTAAGACCGACGCCGAGGCCCCCCTTGGCGCCTTCGAGTGTCTTGTCCGCCTGCGTGAACATGTCGAAGACGCGGGGCAGCACGTCGTCGGGGATTCCGAACCCCGTGTCTCGCACCTTGACGGCGACGGAGTCGCCATCGTGTGATGCGATGATGGCGATCTGTCCGCGATTGGCGCTGTATTTGGCCGCGTTGTTCAGCAGGTTGCAGAACACCTGTATCAGCCGCGTCTCATCCGCATCGAGGTAGATCGTCTCGGTGGGCATGGTGACGCTCAACTGATGCGCGCGCTGCTCCATCAGCGGCCGGCTCGCTTCCACCGCACCGTGGATGACTTTCGCGAGTTCGAGGCGTTCGCGCTTCAGCTCGATCTTTCCCCGGCTGATGCGGCTGACATCGAGCAAGTCGTCCACCAGCCTGCTCATCTGCTGCATCTGCCGCTCGATGACGTCCTGTGCCCAGCGCAATTCGGCCACCGGTGGCCCCTTCATCTTCATGATGGCCACCGCGTTGCGGACCGGCGCGAGCGGGTTGCGCAATTCATGCGCGAGTGTCGCGAGGAACTCGTCCTTGCGACGGTCGGCGTCCCGCAACTGCTCCTTGGCCAGGAGTGCATCCACCATGAGGCTCAGGGCGGTCTTGCGCGATTCCTGCACTTCCCGGTTTGCGCGCTCGAGTTCGGCGACGCGGTCGTTCAACTCGTCGTTTGCCCGGTTGACTTGCGCTTCACTCTCGAGTCGCTCGGCTTCGACGGCG
>DATMBT010000445.1:0-3802 GCA_035559475.1 Gemmatimonadaceae bacterium | reverse complement strand
ACGACGGGAAAGCGCAGCTCTCGCTTGAGCATCGCTTCCTGAAACGCCGTGATCGTCAGCAACCATGTGGCGAGGGCCCAGGCTGCAGCGACAGCGCGTACCCGTGGTTCGTCGAAGAACCAGGCGAGCCCGAATCCGGCCAGGACCATCAGCACGGCAATCGCGAGATTGGCGCGGATGGCGAACCGGAAGAAGCCGCGGACCTCGTCCGGAGCAAGACCAACCCGCTGCAACAGCGCCGTCTGGAAACTTTGCCCCGCGAGCTGGTTCGCGATGACACCCAGGGGCACCACCATGGCAAAGACGCCAAACGCATCCGGCGTCAGGAGGCGCGCAAGCACGATCGCGGTACCCATGGAGATCGCGGCCTGCACCATGCGCGTCAGCCACGCCGTCCCACCGGCGATGACGGTCCGTCGTTGACGTTCCGCGTCAGGCATGTGTTCCCGCTGCTTGTGCCGTGAGCGACAGGCGGAATTCGGGCGACGGACGCCATAGTCCCCAGTGGCGGTTGATGCGCCACACCGGGCCATCGCTCACGGTGTGCAGGTCGAAGCCCAGCGCTGCCTCACGAGCGAACCCTCCAGCGATCGCCAGCGTGAGGTCCTCGCCCAGGCATGCGTGAGGTCCCGCTCCAAACGGACAATACCGGTCAGGTCCCGGAAGTGAGCCCATGAAGCGCGACGGATCAAAGTGCTGCGGGTCAGGGAAGTGACGCGGGTCCTCGTGCGCCTCGCCGATGCACACCCGGATGAGCCAGCCCTTCGGCACGCGAAAGGGCCCGATCGCGACATCGTCACGCGCCGTCCGGTAGAGATAGCGGCTCTCGTGCAGGCGGAGGGTTTCTCGAACGAAGGCAACCGACAACGCTTCAAGCTGCCCGGTGTCGCCGGCTGCGGCACGCATGGACCGTGCGTGTGAAGGGTCAGCGGCGAGTGCCTTGAGTACCCATCGCAACAACCCTCGCACCATGATGCTCCCTTCCTTCACCATCAGGACGAGGTTCCCGGCGATCGTGGCGTCACGGGCGTGCGCCGCGTCCTGCCTGGCGAGCGACCGTAGCACCGACGGCACCGGCGAATCGGCGGCGACCTCCGCGAGTTCGTGCGTGATCGCCACGAGGTCGGCGTAACCCCTGGCGATTGACGGCGGCGTGGGAAGGTGGACTTCGAATGGAACGGTGATCGCCTCGAATCCCGCCCGGAGCGCGGGAAGACGCGGATGCTCCGGCGGCACGCCCAGCACGGTATGCAGCAGCGCGACGAACGGTACCTCGAGAAGGTACGGCTCCGGGTGGACGCCAGTCGAACCCGCCGACTGTGCCATCGTGGAGAGTTGTCGTCGCGACGTCCGGGCGATGACCCCATGCGCAGCACGAACCGCCTCGGTGGTGAAGGCGGGTGCGAAAGCGTGACGATACCGGGCATGGACGTCGCCTTCCATGTACTCCAGGTACCCGCCGGGGACCAGCCGATTGAAAGACCACTCCGACGATCCTAACGAGCGATCGTTGCGATGGAGCACGTCCCGGCCGATGGTGAGGTCGCTCACGCAGGCGACCGGGCGATGAACCTGGCGCATCTTGAATACCGGTCCGTGTCGTGAGGCACTGCGTGCATAAAACGCCGGATCGTCGACGGCTTCGAGCGAGTTCGCCAGCCCTAACGACCCGGGCGGAAGGCCGCGCCGAATCCCGTACGACGGCCGTGCGTGGATCCAGGCGACGAGGGCCCCAACTGCAGCGACGACGACGATTCCGCGACGTACTCCTGGTGACTCCACGTACAGCCGGAGTCCCACGCCAAGGACGGCTATCGTGCCGATGACGGCGAGCGTCCCGAGCACGGGATGGGAGCGGAACTCCCGGCGAATGGGGTGCCGGAGCAGCACGCGCGCCACAGGCACGACAGTGGCGACCATAACGATGGCCGATGCGATCAGCTCTCCCGCACCGCCAGCCCTCAAGCCGGTGTCCCCGTCGTGCGCGGTTCAAGCGCAACGCGCCACTCCCGTCCGGGCCGCCAGTGATGACGGTGGCGGGTGCCGCGCTCGAAGGGACTCTCCGTTGTCGTGCGCACGATGTACGCCGCACACATCTCCTCCGCGAGGATGCGTCCGAAGAAGAGCACCATCGACGCTCCGATGCAGGCATGTTCGTCGAGGCCGAAGGTGGCGTATTCGCTCTTCGCGTATGCCTGTCCGAGGAAACGGTCCGGGTTGAACGTCGCAGGATCAGCGAACGTCTCGGCGTCCCGATGGCTCTCCTGGATGCAGATGCGAAGAATCCATCCGGCTGGGATGTGAAAGCCTTCGAAGTCGATTGGCTTGACCACGCGCCGGTAGAGAAACTCGCTCTGTTCCAGTCGAAGGGTTTCGAGCACGACTCGCGTGGCAAGGTCAGACGGCTGCGCGCCCCGTGGTGATCCATCCGTGCGACCAGCCGCGGCAACCCTGGCCTGCCACTCCGTGTGCGTTGACAGCTGCCAGGCTACCCAGGTGAGTGCTCCCGCCAGGTCTCCGACAGCGAGGCGATACATGAAGAAGAGATTCTGTAACCGGCCTTCGTTCTCCACCGAGTCCGGCGCCTCGGCAACCATCACGCCGAGCACGGACGTGGCGTCTCCGCGAGCCAGTAGTTCGCGTCCACCTTCCTTCATCACATCCGTCGCGGACGAGATGGCCGTCTGCATGGCCATTCGCCAGGCGCTGCCTCCACTACGGTCAATGTTCATGGCGGCAATCGCCTGATTGAGCACCCGGACGCGGGGATCGTCCGGGCGGAACCCGAAAAACGCAGTGGCGAGTGACTCGATGGTCCACACGCGCACCAGGGGTCGAATGTCGTGGCCTGCCTCGGCGAGCGGCGGGTGGCCGAGCGATGCCAACGCGCGCTGGCACGCATCGCGCACGCTTTGCTCATTCGCGCCGAGCGCAACGTTGGAGAACGCCCGTCGAAAAAGGGGACCTTCCACCTGGTGGAATTCGCGCGTCATGTAACGCAGCATCCCATTCCGCACGAACCGGTTGTAGGGCAGGGACGCGCCCGCGAGCGCTGCCTTGTGGTCCTGCAACAGTTGTCGGCCACGCGACAGCCCGACGACGCACAACACAGGCCGCCCGAACTGGCTCATCTTGAAAATGGGGCCGTGGCGGGCGGCCTGCTCCCGGTAGTAATCACGGTTGTCGACCGCATCGAGTGACGCACCGATACCTAACGATCCCGGTGGCCACCCGCGGGATCGTCCGTACGAGGGGCGTGCGCGCCACCAGAGCAAGGCCATGACGATGAGGGCAGCAACGGCCGACAACTGGACCAGCGCCGGGAACCGGAGCAGCATCCACGCGCCGAGGACCAGGAGGACAAGGGTGGCAACTGCCAGCCACGCGCGAAGGGCCGGGAGGGCAGCAAGGTCCCGCCGGAACGGGGGCTTGAGCCCGAGCCGGAGAAGTCCCATGACTGACAGCACAACAACTCCCCAGGAGAGAACAGCCCAGGGGGAGAGGTTTGGAGTCGGGTCAGGCACAGGAAAGGGTCACGGCAGTGCGCGGTGCAGGTGGTCAGGAGCAAATAGCGGTCCTGACGGCGGGTGCGAAAGCCCTTTTCGCCGCTGGCGCGAGGCGTGGGCCGCCGTCACGGAGGCGGCATACGCATTCGGGGCGAGTGACGCGACTGCTGCCAGGCCGCGGCCGAACGATTGCCCCCGTCGATCCCCGCGTGTCATCCATCAGCCGGTCCTTGAACGCCGTACGCCTGCCCGCTATCCGTTAGGCAGTCGAGTACCCACGGGGAGATAACGATGTC